>JAYVZR010000157.1:0-5861 GCA_043783135.1 Ferruginibacter sp.
TACCCCCCTTCCACCATTTACCTGTCCGGAATTTCTAATAGTTGATTTAGTAGTTTCTTTTCGGATAATTACAATAATTAATTAAGATAAATTTATCGCTGCAATATAAATTATGAGGGCTGTTTTGTAAATGGGTGATCTTAATCATTTATTATATGTGCCAAGCCGGTTACATTTGTAACCGGTAAAACAAACGAAACCATTTTTTAAATCATGTTGTAAATTATTTAATAATAAAAATATGTTAGGGGAATTAAACAAAATGCAAATTGATAATGTACTTATCAGCCAGGTGCTGGGAAGACTGGCAAGCACTGATGGTAAAAAACCTTATATTGTTCCGGTAACTTATACTTACGATGGCAAATACATTTATGGGCAAACTAATGTTGGTACAAAGCTGGAAATACTGCGCAAAAATGCAAATGTATGTTTTGAGGTTGACAGGATGACCGATATGGCAAACTGGGAGTGTGTGCTGGTTTTTGGAACATTTGAAGAATTAAAAAATAAAGATGCAGAAAAAGCCAGGGAGGTTCTTTTCAACAGGGTGTTTACTTTAATGACAAGCAGTACTGTTCATGCTCACGAACACCAGGTAGCCGAAAAACTAGATGATAGCAATAGGGTGAAACAGGTAATGTACAGAATCAACATAAAAAAATTAACTGGGAGGTTTGAAAAGCAATAATGATTTTTATTTTTCCCGATTTTATTTATTATGTGCAATAAAAAGCGGCGCCTTTATTTCTTTCATCAATGTATCTGCCATGCTTGTTCTAAACCAGCGTAACACTCTGCCTCGCCTGTAAGCACCCAATACTATAAGAGAATTTTCTTTTACTCCCTTCAGGTGTTTAATAATTTTTGCTTCTGCCAACCCCTTTAATACGGTATAGGTTGCTTTTGGAAAATGCCATTTCATAAACTCTTTCATCAGTTTATTGTCAGGCAGGTGCAAATTATTATTTACATCTTTTACAGAAATAACTTCTACAGGCAGATGCTGCAATGACTGCAGCATAAAACTGAACCTTTTAATGGCATATACTTACTGAAGATGGTTCTCCATCATACAACATTACCAATTTATCAATAGGTGTGTATTGGGCAGGTGTCAATAAAACGGGGCATTCCACATTACTCAGTAAATCGCGGATAAAATTTGTGGGCACCGGTTCTGCATAATGCGTTAATGTTTCTTTGGCATCAATCCACTACTAAATCTGCATAAATACTTTCGTGCAGCAGTTCCTGCAATGCAATGGACTTATCGTGATGCAGCGAATAATTAATGGATGCTTTTTGGCAGGCTGTTTCAAATTTTTTTACAGGTTCCTCTCTGGCTTTACTATCCTTCTCTTCCAACTGTTTCAGCTTTAAATCGGATAGCCCTTATCATTTATTAGGTCATAAATTTTATAACTGTGATAAGTAAAGTCATCAAGAAAAATACCTACAAGATGTGTATTACTATGCCTGGCAATTTCAATAGCATATTTATTTGTACTCTCCGAAAATTTTAATCCGTCAAAAGCCGCTATTATATTTTTCATACTGTTGTTTTATGGATGGGTAATGAAAACATAGGTATTCAATATTTCCAGAATTTTTTCTGCATCGCTGTGATGAAAAAATTGTGAAACTTTACTGCGCCCGTAAGCACCCAATGTAAGGATATAGTTATTTCGTTGCATCAAATAGGCCATTATTTCAGAAGAAGGGTCTCCTTTAAGTAATTTTATCTCCCAATTTGTATAATGGTACCGCAAATATTCTGATAGCAGGTGTTCCTCTTCCACCTTATTTGTATTATACTCATCCACACACAATACAGTAACTTTTTTATCGGCAAAATTTTGGAACAGGCCCGTAAACTGGCGTATAGCATACATGGAAGAAAAACTGCCGTTATAAGTAAACACCAGTTCCTGTATTTCTTTTTGATTGGATGGCAATACCAACACAGGGCATTGCGCTTCCCGAAGCACATCTTTTACAAATTTTGGCGGGTTTGTATCAAAAAGTGTTGCAAAAGTTAAATTATTGTTCACCATCAACAGGTCTGCAAACCGGCTCTCTCTTATCATTTCTTCCAGTGGCATCCCGGCTTTTTTATGAAGGCTGGCATCAATGTTTTTATTTGTGCAAATTGTATCAAATAATTTTACCTTTTCCCGGATATGTTCTTTTCTTTCCGCCAAAGTATTCTGGTAATTTTCTTCAATATAAGCATATGCACCTTCTGAGAAAGTAGTTGCCACAGGAAAGGGTACGCCCACAATATTTTCCAGGAAAACCACCACCAGCTTCCCACCTATCAACCGGGCAGCATTATTAAAATAAACTAGCTGATTCTCTGTAAAATTAATGGCGTCAACCGCCGCGATTACTTTTTTCATATACATGTTTTTTAAATTTATTTGCACTACCTGGTTGATACTACAAGTCTGCTATTTTTAAAACCGGCATTGCTAAAAAAAGCCAGATTAAATAAGTAAAGCAGTCTATTTGTGATGCGTTATAAATACAGGTATGCTATGTTCTTTTATTATATCATTTACAAAGCTTTTATGAAACAGGCCCGAAATAGCCGTGCGGCCAAAAGAGCCACTTACAAAAATTGGCGATTGCTGTTCGCTTAACCATGTGTTTAGATATTTCTTTGGGTCAAGTTCCAGCTTTGTTATTGTCAGGTCTTGAAAATGACGGGTAGTTAATTCTTCAATATTTACCTCATCAGGTAATTGCTGCTTCTCTTTTTCTTTTGCATAAATAAGTATTGTACTATTTGTAACTAATTCCGGGAACAGGTATGCAAATTGTTTGATGGCATATACAGATGATTCGCTTCCATCATAGGCAAGAATATTTGTTGCAGGGAAATTAAATTTTTCAGGTACAACAATAACCGGGCATTCAACTTCACGTAAAGTATTTTTCAGGTAATCATTAAGTACATCTGTACCTAAGCCCTTATAAAATGATTCGCTGCCAATAATAAGCAAATCGGCAAACCTTGTTTCATTTTTTAATTCATACAATGCAAAATCAGCAAACCCCTTATGAACCCTGAATTCAATATTATTTTTTTTACACAATGATTCAAACCGCTCAATATTTTTTGCGACTGCTGCATCTTCATCGTCTGCAAGTGGCATAAATACCGGGTTACCCAAAGCTGCACCTGAATAAACCTGCAAATTTGAGTAGTCAACAACAGGCAGAAATGACCCTACGAGTAAAATAGGTTGCTTTTCGTTTAATCCCCTTGCAAATTCAAATCCACCTTCAGAAAAATGTGTTCCGTCAAATGTGAGCAATACTTTTTTCATGAGTCTAATTTTTCACAAACATATTACTGCAATCAATGGCGTACAATGACTGTTGTCAAAACAAAAGATGATAATCATCATATAATATGCCGGCGAAAAAGATAAAACCAGCCTGGACAGTATAAGTGAGGTTTATATATATCCAACCGCTATAAAAAATGAGCAACGTCAGTCTCAATGACAAGGCCCCGGTAGCCTGCCCAAAAAGGAAGAAGCTAATAGCAAGCAAGCATATTACTGTTAAATAAATTCCCTGTCACTGGCTACAAAACTCTGCTGCAAATTGCGGTGGAGTTTTTTGTTTTTTTTACAGTATAACACATTAACGGTGCTCCAATAAAATTGCACTTTTAATTATTTTTTTTTCTTTTTTTTCGTTAAAACTTTATCGAATAAGTTCATCTGCATAATTCAAAAACTACCTGCTTTACCTGAAAATTTGATTGTATAACATCCCAACCAGCTGTCCTTGTTTCTTTCCCTGTTCAATTGCTGACCTATAATGTATACCACCATATAGCCTGCTGATACCGGCTTCATCAGCCGCCTGCTGAATTGAATTAAAAGAACGTTCCAGTCCTAAGTATTCCAGCTCTGTGGTGTCATGGAATGCAAATGCTTCTCCAAATATTTTAGAAAGCACGGTAGCAGCAGCGGCAGTAATAACGCTATGCCCGCTGGTATATTCAGGAAAGGGTGGTGTTTGTAATAATGAGCCCCATTCAGGTGCCATATTTTCCCTGATAACTGTTATAGGCCTGACCATTTTACTGCGATACTTTTCATCCCAGCAGGAAATAAACCCATCAAAAATAGCACAGGAAGAAAAAGCATAAGCGCCGGCAGTTTTTATTTCATCGGCTTTTGCCTGTTTACACAATATGGCTATGATGCCCATCCAGTGCCCACCGGGAGTTGTTTTTTTTGTGGCAAACATAAAATGTCCTTCATGTTGTGTTACAAAAGGATTGTCGTCCCAGTAATGAGCAATGGTATCCTGCGATGGAGAGATTTGTCTGCTAATTGTATATACTTCCATCAGCTCTTTATAGTACTGGCTGTTTTTGTTCAAATCAAAGGGAGGTGGCGGCGCTGGTTTAAACTGGGCAGCAGAGTCAAGCAATAATGGTTGAATCAAATTCCAGTTGGGCTCTACTGCATCCGCATAGTCAGGTGGTGTTTGCTGCCATTTGCCTGTTTCCTTAAATACACTATACTTGGGCATGCCTCTTGTTTTTTTATAATTGTCTGCAACAGCTCTTTTTAAAATTACCGCTGCAATGGTGTCGCCTAATGTAATGGAGTTGCTGTACACATTTTCATCTAATCCATTCTCAAATATTTTTAATAATCCGGTTTCAGTAATTGCTAAACTGTCTTTTGAAAAAGTAAGCGCCCTGGCTACAGCAAAAAAAGATTTTACAGCAGCAAGGTCATAATTATATGCGTTAGTTTTTTCAGGCTGGGGCATTGCTGAAAAACCTTTGAGGTTAGTAACAATAGAAGGGGCCTGTGGCTGTTTAAATTTGATGGCTTCGTAATAAGCAATGTTACTGTAACTGTATATCCTGGCTGCTACAGGTGGTGTGAAGATATCATATACAATTACATCAGTGAGCCGGTGCACACATTGATGCTGTAATGTTGATACATCTATTGATAATGGCTGCTTTTGTTTACAGGAAAAAAGAATGAATACCCATAAAACAACAGCGGTAATTTTTTTCATAAATCAGTACCTCAATTATTGATTGTTCTTTTTTGATTTTTATTGTTGGTGATTTCAATAGATTGTATTGATGGGTTTAACTGTATAAACCTGCCCGACTGTGATAAGAAAGAAGAACCATATTGAAATTCTTCTTTTCGCATTTGTCCATTTTTTAAATGCACCGTTGCAAAAATATCTCCCTGCTGTAATGGAATGATATTACCGGCAGCAATTTTATTTTGAAATAATTTTAATGCCCCTGAATTTTGCCCTGCTGCCAATACCAGTTTTCCATTGATATTTATTTGAGCCAGCGATTTGCCATTGCCCGGTACATAAAAACCACTTTGCAGAATAGGCAACGGTGAAAAATTTCCTTTGCCATCTCCCTGTAATATCAAACCATTCAATGCATCATAGCGCCCAAGCACAGGTGTCATTGAAAATTCATTTCCATTTAAAGCAATGTCAACATTTCCATCCCCGTTAAAATCTTTTACAACTATGCCATACACAGGCGCCCATTGTGCCTGTACAGGCAGGGGGTGCAACTCAAACTGCATGTTCCCTTTATTTTCTATCCAGCAGGTATTAAAATTTGTAGCCGACAATTGTAATGCCCCTTTTAATTCTGCTTCAGTAAAAATTGCGTTCATCTCTTTACTGGCATACGCCGAATAATTAGGAAACCTTTCTTTCATCGCCGGCATCTCTTTAATAAAATCTTCACGCCTGGCTATAGGGTATTCTTTCAATTCTCCATTCATTACCGAAGGCCGCCAGCAACTGAACACCGCATCATAACTTCCGTTGTT
>JAYVZR010000158.1:0-5858 GCA_043783135.1 Ferruginibacter sp.
GTGGCATGACGGAAAGATGGTACCAGGCAATATTAAATGTAGCTCCGGAACTATCGGGTGCCATCGCCTTACACCACGGCAGTGTTGAACAGGATTTAAGATTGTGGGTAGAAGATAATTTGCACACAGGTAAATTAAAAGCCGTGGTATGCACCGCAAGCCTCGACCTTGGTGTAGATTTTCGCCCGGTCGATACTGTTATACAGGTTGGTTCGCCAAAAGGTGTAGCAAGATTTTTGCAAAGGGCTGGTAGAAGTGGCCATCAGCCAGATGCTACCAGTAAGATATATTTTTTACCTACACACTCTTTAGAACTGGTAGAAGCAACAGCATTAAAAGATGCCATCAGCCAAACATTTATCGAAAGCAGGGAACCTATGTTATTGTGCTTTGATGTATTGATACAATACCTGTGTACAATAGCCGTATCAGATGGTTTTGTTCCTTCAGAAATTTTTACCGAAATAAAAAGTACTTATTGTTTTAGTAATATAACGGAGCAGGAATGGCAGCAATTATTATTCTTTCTAACACAGGGTGGTGCAGCCTTGCAACAATATGATGAATATAAAAAAATAGAAGTTATCAATGGGCGGTATCATATTACTAACCGCCGCATTGCCATGCGTCACCGTATGCATATAGGCACCATCGTTAGTGATGCAATGCTGAAAGTAAAATTTTTGAGCGGTGGTTATGTAGGTGTTATTGAAGAATGGTTTATATCAAGATTACAACCCGGTGATGTATTTACGCTGGCGGGAAGAAACCTTGAATATGTGATGATAAAAGATATGACTGCATTGGTAAAAAAGTCCAATTCTAAAAAATCAATAGTACCCAGCTGGATGGGTGGCCGTATGCCCTTGAGTGCCAACCTTGGGATAATGCTTCGCAAAACATTTGATAAAGCTTTTGAAATGAACAGCCGGGTACTCACCAAAAAAGAAAAACTGGAGCAACCTGAGTTATCGGTACTAAAACCACTGTTCGATTTGCAGGAATCATTATCGCACATCCCAAAAGAGAATGAATTATTGATTGAACATATTGAAACCAAGGATGGGTTCCATTTGTTTGTTTATCCGTTTGAGGGAAGGCTTGTGCATGAAGCCATGGCAGCAATACTGGCTCATCGTATAAGCCTCATCACGCCTATTACTTTTTCTTTTGCTATGAATGATTATGGATTTGAGTTATTGAGCGATCAGCCCATACCCGTTGATGATACCAACGTGTATGAATTGTTCAGTGCAGAAAACCTGCTCACAGATATTCAAAGATCAGTAAACAGTGTGGAAATGGCTAAGCGAAAATTCAGGGATATAGCAGTAATAGGTGGATTGATCTTCCAGGGAACGCCGGGAGAATATGTTAAAACAAAACATCTGCAAAACAGTGCCAGCCTCTTATTCAACGTATTTAACGAATACGACAGCGGCAATATTTTATTAAGGCAGGCTTACCAGGAAGTATTAGATCAGCAAATGGAAGAAGTGCGTTTACGCAATATGTTACAAAGAATACAAAACGGCAACATCGTTATAAAATTTCCAGAAAGATTAACGCCGTTTTGTTTCCCGCTAAAAGTAGATAGCCTCAGAGAAAACCTGTCTTCTGAAAAACTGGAAGACAGAATAAAAAAAATGCAGTCCCAGCTTGAGTAATAATTTTTATTACAAGGCGGAACTGCATTTTTTAAGAAATACTATTTTAGCATTGATTTATAAATCAATATACCAGGTACTTTCTTTGTACAACATACAGTATTATAAATATTACAGGAAACACTAAGGCTATTAAAGCAAAACCGCTGAACATGCCTGCGCCAATAAACAAAAATCCTGAAACGATTGGTAAAACCTCACCTACCAGCCAAAGTATAAAACCTTGTTTTTTTAATTTACGCATTTCAAGGGCACCATATACGCAAAGTGCAGTACCAATAAGGCCTAAAAGTAAAATAGGCAATTTATTTTCCATCGATTTCCTGGTTACTTCCTGCATTTCTGGCCCCATCATTCCCTTCATCCATGCTGGAGCTTGTGCAATTTTATCCTGATTAGCTAGAAACTCTTTATAGTTTTTTTCGGCATTGATAAAACCCATTATAGAAAATATAAAACTAAGGGCGCACCAAATAAGGGTTAAAATAGTCAATACATTTAACCCCGAAGGCAGCGTGGGTTTTTCGCCTTCTGCAAAATCTAAAACGCTTGATGTTGAGTTGATGTCAGTCATAATTTAAATTTTTTTGTAAAGTAGCTACTTATTTTTTTATTTCAAAACCAATTGCTTAATTGTTTATAATATATCCAATTTACATTTGCAGCTATGCCGGCATTAATTCCTCACAACATATTAAATAATACTTTTTTATTATCTGCGGAACGTTGCATTTTTTGGGAAGAAAAAAAAATATTGATTGTTTCAGACCTGCACCTGGGCAAAACCGGGCATTTTAGAAAATCAGGCATTGCAATACCGCAGGCGGTTTTTAAAGAAGACATGCAATGCCTCGTTACCCAGCTTCAAACTTTTAAACCGCAACAGTTAATTATTATCGGCGATATGTTTCACAGCGAAAGCAATAAAGAACATGATTTCTTTTTAAAATGGCGAAAAGATTTTGCTTCCTTGCCCATTCACCTTGTAAAAGGTAACCACGATATTTTACAGGAAAACTGGTATTCGCTTGCAGAAATCACCATTCACAAATGCGAATTGGCAATAGATAATTTTATTTTTGTGCATGACATACATGATTGCACCATTACAAATGACTGCTATATTTTTAGTGGGCATATTCATCCTTCTATTACGGTAAAAGGTTTGGCAAAACAAGCTTTAAGGTTTCCTTGTTTTTATTTTGGCAAACAGTATGCTGTGCTTCCGGCATTCAGCAAATTTACAGGTACCCATGGTATTGAACCAAAAAGAGGTGATAGTGTTTATGCATTAGTAAAGCAAACAATTGTAGCACTGTGATGAAAAATGAAATTTTAAAAATCGCCTACAACCCCATTTATGCGCACTCATTACCGGAGGGGCACAGGTTTCCGATGCTGAAATACGAATTGATACCTGCACAATTATTACACGAAGGCAGTATTACAAAAGAAAATATTTTTTCTCCGGCTGTGTGTCTCGATGAAATTATTTTGTGGACGCATGATAAAGAATACCTCGACAAATTGCATCACCAAACACTATCCCCCAAAGAACAACGTCATATTGGTTTCCCTCAATCTCCGGCTCTTACAAAAAGGGAACTTATCATTGCACAAGGCACTATTGATTGTTGTCACTATGCACTGATAAACGGTGTAGCAATGAATGTTGCTGGTGGCACACACCATGCATTTGCCAATCATGGGGAAGGGTTTTGCCTGTTAAATGATATGGCTGTTGCGGCTAATTATTTACTGAAAAAAAATATTGCCAAACAAATTTTAATAATTGATCTTGACGTACACCAGGGCAATGGCACTGCTAAATTATTTGAAAACGAAAAAAGGGTATTTACTTTTAGTATGCATGGTGAACACAATTATCCTTTTCACAAAGAAAAAAGTGACCTTGATATTCCTTTAAAGGATGGTACTGATGATAGTACCTATTTAGGTTTATTAAAAGCAATATTGCCCAAACTGATCAAAGAAATAAAACCCGATTTTGCTTTCTTTTTATCCGGTGTTGATATATTAGATACAGACCGGTATGGAAAATTAAAAGTATCGCTGGATGGTTGCAGGAAAAGAGATGAATTTGTTTTTAAAACACTTAAGGAACAAGATATTCCCTGTGCTGTTTCAATGGGTGGTGGTTACAGCGGCGATGTAAAAATTATTACGGCTGCACATTGCAATACTTTCAGGGCCGCATTGAATATATATTTTTGAATGATTATTTTAGTAAAAATGAAACCCTTACATAAATAATTTGAAGGAAGAATTAGAAAAGAGGCTCAGATGCAAGTATAACATGAAAATCAGGATAAAAAAACCTCTGCGGGATGCTTAGTTCTGTATGAAACAACGTCGCCAGTTCAAGTGTTAGTGGCTTACGGTTATTGAGCAGGACAGAAACATATCCTTTGGTTCCAACCTTTTCAACCAAATCTTTGTTCTTAAAATCCCTTTCCTGCATTTGTAATTTGATGGCTTCAATCTGGTCTGGAAATGGGATAGGGTAGTTGGTATCTTCATACTGTTTAATTAATAAAAGTGCCACTTGTAATTTCGCTCCATCAGATGTACCCGGCTTTACTTTTTTATTAAACATTTTATCTACCCAATCTAAAGATTCCTGCTGCTCCTTTTTATTCTTTATAATTTTAAGTTCCATATTTACCTCTTTTTATATTGAATGATGTTTCCCAATAGAAAACTTTTGTTTTATTGTTTACTTTAGTGCAGTCTAAATTATCCTTTTCTTCTCGTTAGTTCTTTCCTTATCAAACCAAGTTCCCTGCCCGTTTGGCCGCCAACAGAAGAGTTTTCCTGCGCCCTTCTCATCAGGTAGGGTATTACATCTTTAATGGGTCCAAAAGGCAGGTATTTGCTCACAGAACAACCAGCTTTGGCCAAATTGAAAGTGATGTTATCGCTCATGCCATAGAGCTGGGAAAAATGTACATGCGGGTGATTAAGGGGAATATTTTTTTGCAGTAATAATTCAGTGGCGGTTAAATTGCTTTGTTCATTATGCGATGCAATAATTACTGCAACGATGTCCAGATGTTCTATAGAAAATTTTACTGCAGCATTATAATCGTTATCAGTACTTTCTTTATTTAGTTGTATTGGTGAGGCATAATTATTTTCTGTGGCCCGTAATCTTTCCTTTTCCATATACGCACCACGTACCAGTTTGGCGCCGAGTACAAAATTTCTTTCGGCTGCGGCCTCGTAAGAATCTTTTAAAAATTTAATTCGGTCGTGCCGGTACAATTGAATAGTGTTATACACCACCACCCGCTGTTTATTAAAACTATCCATCATCAAAATGGTTAATGCATCCACCGGATCTTGTATCCATGTTTCTTCAGCATCAACCAGTACGCCAACTTTTTTTGCAGCAGCCACTTCGCAAATACGCAACAGCCTTACCCTTACACGGTGCCATTCTTCCTTTTCATTATCGGGTAATTTTTCTATTGTGGTTAAATAACGTTTCATTAAAGTTCCTTCTGCGGCGTTCATCAACCCATCAATTTTTTCCAGCAAGGCAAAGCGTGAAAAGCCAGTTACTTTAATACTCATGAAAGGAATATTAGGCTGTGTTGCAGCATAATCAATTACCCTGATAAATTCGTCTGTAGAATGATCAAAGCCCTGTTCTCCATCATCGCCACCTTCTACACCATAATCTAAAATTACCTGAACAGTATACTCGCCTAATTTTTTTGCAACAGCAGAAGTTTCTTCCAGAGTTTCTCCACCTACAAACTGTTGAAAAATTGTATTGCGTATAACAGGCATGGTAAATGGTAAATGCCATTTAATGGCCAATGGTGTAAGTTTTAAACCAAAGTTTACCAACCAGGGTTTACCCATTGCACTAAAAAGAAAATGAGCGTTTTTTAATTGCTTGTCCTTTTTATAAGCAAAAGCATATTCTGAATTATCGAATGAAATTTCCTGGTTACTACTCATAAAAATTAAAAATATTTGTAAATATAAGCAATCCCCCGATTGAGCATTTTGTGTCTTGTATAAACATTTTAAAATCAGGAAGCGGGTAAATAATGACTCCTGCATGGGTGCATTTAAAATTGTCGCCGTAAAAATCACTAAATTAGGCAAACCAAACTACCAACCCATGACGGAAGCAAACTTTATTGCCTTAGCTAAAAA
>JAYVZR010000159.1:0-5851 GCA_043783135.1 Ferruginibacter sp.
TTTACTTGCCGCAAGGCAATACGCCAGGCCGTTCTTTTTATCATCACTTTTTTTTGGCACCGCCCTATATGTTTCAGCACAAAAAACCATTGCAACAAATAAATCAAAAACTGCCAGCAGCAGGGTTTTATATGGCGAGGCAAGTTTTTACGCCAATAAATTTAATGGCAGGCAAACAGCAAGTGGCGAAATTTTTAATCAAAATAAATTTACTGCTGCCTGCAATGTGTTGCCATTTGGCACCTGGATAAAAGTAACCAATGTTCGCAATGGCAAGTCGGTTGTAGTAAAAGTTAATGACAGGCTTCATCCAAAAATGAAACGGCTTGTTGATCTTTCAAGAGCTTCTGCAACAAAGCTTGGTTACACGGCTCGTGGGGTTGTAAGGATAAAGGCAGAAGTGATTGGAAAAAATAAACCTTAGCAGGTAAACAGCGATAACTATATAAAAGACTATTTGCTTTACCATGTTATTAAACCACTGTTGGTAAATAATTTTATCTGTTGATACTAAGCATTTACATTTGCCATTAAGAAAACTAACATTTACATGAAAAAAATTATTTTATCCTTTTTAGCTTTTGGTTTGTTTATTACTGCTTATGCACAAAAAGAGTACCTGCGAAATCCTTCCTTTGCCATCCATCTTTTTTTCGATGATTTTCAAACTGCTTCTGACATCCGGACAAACGGGCTTTCAAGTGTGTTAAAAGAAAAATCAAAAAAAGATCATTTAAAAGCCGGCCTTGGTTTTAGTTATATAAAAGGCTTAAGCGAACATGTAGATTTTGTAGCAACCGGTTCCGGATCTTTTTTAGATTATCCTGTTCCTGACAGATCATTGCTGGGATACGAAAGTTTTTTATTTGAGGTTGCAGCAACAGCCAATATAAAATTACTAACAAATAAATATTTTATCTCTCCCTTCCTTACTGTAGGAGCAGGAGCATCCAAATACAGGGGTTATTACGGGGCTTTTGTTCCATTGGGTGTTGGTTTACAGTTTAATCTTTCTGATGATGTTTTTATTTTAGCGAATTCACAATACAGGGTAAGGATTACCGAAAATACAGATTATCATTTCTACCACAGCTTTGGTATAGGAGCAAATCTTTTCAAGAATAAATTAGAAGAACCTAAGCCACTTCCGGTTCCATTTGTTGAACCTGTAAAAGACAGGGATGGAGATGGGGTTGTTGACTCATTGGATAAGTGTCCTGATGTTGCCGGTATTGCGTCTTTACACGGCTGCCCTGATAGAGATGGCGACGGCATTGCAGATGCTGATGACAAATGCCCTGATGTAGCCGGCCTTGCCCGCTACAATGGTTGTCCTATACCTGATACAGATGGCGATGGCATAAATGACGAAACTGATAAATGCCCGGCCGTAGCAGGTGTGGCCCGCTACCAGGGTTGCCCGGTTCCGGATACTGATGGCGATGGTGTTAATGATGAAGAAGATAAATGCCCATCTGTAGCTGGCCCGGCAAGCAACTTTGGTTGTCCTGAAATAGCCAAAGCAGTAATTGATAAAATCAATGTGGCAGCTAAAAATATTTTCTTTGCTACCGGCAGTGCTAAATTATTACCAAAATCATTTAAATCTTTAAATGAAGTGGTTAAAATATTAAACGATAATCCTTCTTATAAATTAGATATTGATGGCCATACAGACAATACAGGCAAGCCGGATAAAAATCAACTGCTGAGTGAAAACAGGGCTAAGGCAGTTGTAACATATTTAAAAAGTAAAGGGGCAGATGAAAGTAAATTAATCGCAGCCGGATATGGCCAGGATAAACCACTGGCAGATAATAAAACTGCTGCAGGACGTTCTAAAAACCGTCGTGTGGAAATGAAAGCAAAAAATTATTAATTGACAAAATAAATTTTAAAATGATTAAGCCCTCTGCCTTGCAGGGGGCTTTTTTTGCAGGCAGTTTTTAGTATAGCAACTTTTAATACCGAAGACTCAGGCAGATGATAATTTTAATTTTTTTGGCCACACAGTTATTCCCTGATGGAGCTTTATTGGCAGCCAGTCCCGATCTTTTATCGGGATCGCACCGCTATACTTTATATTTTCAATTTAACTTTTATTATAGCGGATAAGCCAAACTTATCATTGTATACATAGTCATTTAAATTTCCAATTTCGAAAGCAAACAATTCAGGCTATTTAATAGCGGCCTTTATTATTTGTTACTTTTGCAGCAATCATTTATTAAGGTTATCAAGTATAAAAAATTATGGCAAAAATTGCGATCAATATAGCAACAGGCAGTTTGCAAAAAGAAGAAATTATAGTAGGAATAGATTTAGGCACAACCAATAGTTTAATAGCCATCATACATCCGGACGCGAGGCAAGCTGTTGCTTTAAAAGAGCACAACAGCATCTCGCTGGTGCCATCAGTTATTCACTTTGATGCGTTAGGAAACATTACCGTTGGAGAAGATGCTAAAAACTTTTTAATAGCAGAACCACAAAATACAATTTTTTCTGCCAAACGTTTAATGGGTAAATCGTACAACGATATAAAAGAAAATGCCTCATTTTTTTCTTACAAAGTAATTGATGATAATACCCAAAGCATGGTAAAAGTACAGGTGAGTAATAAATTTTATTCTCCGGTAGATTTATCTTCTTTTATTTTAAAAGAATTAAAACACCGGGCAGAACATATTTTAAAAACACCCGTGAACAAAGCTGTAATTACAGTACCTGCCTATTTTAACGATGCCCAGCGGCAGGCAACAAGAGACGCCGGTAAATTAGCAGGGCTGGATGTATTGCGTATTTTGAATGAGCCAACGGCAGCAAGTCTTGCTTATGGTTTAGGTTTAAATAAAGAAGAAGAAAAAATAATTGCAGTGTATGATTTGGGTGGAGGAACTTTTGATATTTCTATCCTAAAAATCAGCAATGGTATTTTTGAAGTGCTTTCTACCAACGGCGATACTTATTTGGGAGGCGACGATATTGATAACAGCATTGTAAAATATTGGTTGCAACAATCGGGTGTAAACGAAGAAGAACTACAACTAAATAAAGAATTTGCACAAGCGATCCGTTTAAAAGCAGAGCAGGCAAAAATTTATCTTTCATCAAACGATATTTTTGAAGGTCTTTTAAATGGAGATCAGTTAACTATTACCAAAAAAGTATTTGATTCGCTGGTTCAACCATTGGTTGATAAAACAATAGCCTGTTGCTCCGGTGCTTTGAAAGATGCTGGCTTAACAACAAAAGATATTGAAGTAGTGGTAATGGTTGGAGGCTCTACAAGAGTACCACTTGTAAAAGAAAGTATCAGTAGTTTTTTTGGTAAGCCGGTAAATGATACAGTTAATCCGGATGAGGTAGTGGCGTTGGGAGCCGCAATACAGGCAGATATTTTAGCCGGTAATAATAAAGATATTTTGCTGCTGGATATTACGCCGCTTTCGCTGGGTATAGAAACCATGGGTGGATTAATGGATGTGTTAATTCCACGAAATTCAAAAATTCCCAATAAGGCTGCCAGGCAATATACAACACACAAAGATGGACAAAGCGGAATGAAAATATCCGTGTACCAGGGCGAAAGGGATATGGTGAAAGACAACCGTAAACTGGCGGAATTTAATTTAACAGGCATACCGGGTATGCCAGCAGGGCTACCAAAAGTAGAGGTAAGTTTTTTAATAAATGCGGATGGTATTTTAGTAGTAAAGGCAAAAGAATTGCGTAGTGGTATTGAGCAAAGTATTGAAGTAAAAGCACAGCAGGATTTAACAGATCAGGAGTTGGAAAAAATGTTATTGGATTCTATTACATACGCCAAAGAAGATATAGCCGCCAGGGCATTGGCAGAAGCCAGCACAGAAGGAGAGCAGTTGCTGGAAACTACCGAAAAGTTTATTCAAAAAAATGCGGCTCACCTTACCAAAGAAGAAATGATGCAGACTGCTGCTGCAATGCAGGCTTTGCAATTATCGCTCACTATGGATGATAAAGATTTGATACATGCTAAAGTAGAAATACTGAATGATATTTCAAGGCCGTATGCAGAAAGAATAATGGATAGTGCAATAGGCCATGCGATGAAAGGAAAAATAGTTTAATATTGTTCTTCAACCTATTCGGTTTATTAATAAATGTAAATGGAATTTACTACGCAAGAATATCCCTGCTCCTTATGTAATAGTAATACCACAAAACCATTGGTAGTCAAGTCAGGCTTCTCCATTGTACAATGCGCTGAATGTAATTTTGTTTATGTAAATCCACGTATAACAAATCAACAGCTGGAAAATATTTATACCCACAACTATTTTAAAAACAAAGACTATGGGTATGTTGGGTATGAACAGGAAAAACGGTTAAGGATAAAAAATTTTGAGCGATGGTTGAAAGAGGCAGCCCCATTTATACCTGCCGGTAAACCGGTAAATGCGTTGGATGTTGGCTGTGCTGCTGGTTATTGCTTAAACGTTATGAAGGCAAGGGGATGGAATGCAGAGGGCTTGGAACTTGATGAGGAGATCTGTATTAATTTAAATAATGACGGCCAGATAGTTTATCATAGTTCGTTAGGGAACTTCGTAAGTAAACATAAATACCAGGTTATTACCCTCTTTGATGTTATAGAACATATACCCGGTATAGATGCGGCATTTAAGCAATTAAATAACTTGCTGGATGCAGACGGTATTGTAATAATGGTTACTCCAAATCATAATAGTTTGCAAAGAAGGCTTTTTGGAAAAAGATGGTTTCAATACAAACCCATAGAGCATATTCAGTACTTCACCCGGCAAAGCCTTGCTGTATTTGCAAGCCGCAATAATCTGCAGATAATATATAGTTCCAAATGCGGGCAGTATGCCGATACACATTTTCTGGTTACAAGGCTTAAATATTATCACTTTGTCTTTCTCTCAAAATTATTTGATAAAATATTTCAGTTGCTGAATTTAAAGAACCGTTTTTTCTATACCGGTACCGGTAGTTTGTTTGTAGTTTTTAAAAAAATGTAAAATAAGATATTCGATTGTTCGTGCCGCAAGAATTACAAAGAACGGATAGATAGAAAGAATAAACCTGTTTTGGTAATCATCACACTGAATAATTATTGTTAAGGTATAAAGTGCAATGCTGCTTATTAAAAAGACGGTTGCTCCTTTATCAAACTTTATTTTTTTTATAAAAAAACTTCCCATCATTAAAAGATATACCGGAATTGTATTTAGCAATAAAAAATAATTATGCGTCTTACTGTAAAACGGCCTGGTCATTAAAAAAAAGTATTGAAGTTTTATACCGGCAAAATGCAGAAAATGAGAAAAATTATGAGTTAAATAATAACAGAGATGGTAAACAGGATTACCACTTGCAGCAAGATCTAATTTGGTGAAGGATGGGGTAGTAGCGGGCAAATCACATATTATACTTTCCTGTTCAAAAGCCTGGGTAATGGTCCAGTCCTTTATGGTAGAAAATATTGTGTTGATAGTATAATAAGAAAATGCCAAAAGAAGTAAAGAGCCACAGCCAAGAATAATTTTCCATTTGTTATTGGCGCAATAAAAAAAATACAAATAGATACTCCCTCCAAAAAGAATTCCTAATGGACGTGACATTATAACAAGTACCAAAGTGATACAAATCATCAAAATATTTTTGATACTTTCAGGTTTGTAAAGTATTAAAATGGAAAATAAAATAAGGATTAAACTAAAAAAAGCTGACTCTGTAAATAAAAAAACTTCCCAGCTTTGATAAGGCCAAAAAATAAGCAGGTACAAAATAATAAAGAAAGCCGTTGCAGGTATTTGAAAGGCTTTCTTTAAAGCTTTGTAAAAAA
>JAYVZR010000160.1:0-2110 GCA_043783135.1 Ferruginibacter sp.
TAGATAAATGATAAATTTTTTAAGTAACAATTCTGATTGCTCATTATTTATAATGGGTATTTCAAAATTTTCAAAAAAAAATTAATTATATGAACGCTCAGGTAAATTTTAAGAAATAAAACGGTGAAGAAATTATTGTAAAATAACCTCATAATATGGCAATTGCTATTATTATTTATACTAAAATAATAGCTTTAGCGTTGAAAGACTGAAAGATTCAATTAATTCAAACCATGAAAAAGCTTTTACTCATCTTTTTGGTAACAATTGGTTTTTACCGCCCTGTAATAGCCCAATGCCCTCCAAATGCTTTTGCTTTTCTGAGTAATTATGCGTTATGTCCTTTAGGCTGTGGTGTTTTACTTAAAGACTGGCCAGAAGGTGTAGTTGTTAACATTTATGGGGGGTCTCCGATAGAGGTAATTACATCTGTAATTATTCCTGGAACTTATGGTGGGCCTGGAACCGGCAATGCCTTTACGTGTGTTCCTTGTAATATTCCTTTAATTTTTGCTTCTGCTATTCCTGGTGCCACTAATGGATGTGTTATTATTACACTTGGTACTGTTCCTGTTAAATTGAATAATTTTTCTTTAAGTGAAACCAGTAATAATTCCTACCTCCTGAAATGGACAACTAATAATGAACCTGCAGGTACCAGGTACACTGTACAACGAAATAAAGATTCAAGAAATTTTTTGGATATTACCACTTTTATTGGTAATGGAAATAATAGCAATACTTATTCTTATGAGGATAAATCCATTCAACAAGGTACCATATTATACAGAATAAAAATTACAGAAATAACCGGCAAAATTACTTATTCTGAAACGGCGTTGGTAAAAAATCAAGCTAACATGGGGGTAAGCATTTACCCTAACCCTGCAGAAAATGATTTTAAAGTATCAATACCCGCTCAATTTTTACCCGCCACAATAATCATTTATAATGCGGAAGGTAAAGTAGTTCACTCAGCCACTACTTTGCAGCCTGCTTTATCAGTCAATAAGCGATTACCAAAAGGCATTTATGCTGTAAGAATTACAGGAAAAAATAATGCAACAGTAACACAAACGCTTTTAATTAAATAAATAGTTCAGCTTACATTCATCTCTTTATAAAAGAATAGCTTTATTAACTTGCTGCGTTAATAAATATTATGATGATTCCCATTCTTTTATTATCAATACAAAAAAGTAATCGTGCTTTGGTGGTTCCAAAAAACTCCTCCGCCAAAAGTGGTGTACACCTCTAACTTGTAGCAAAATAAATTCTTACAAATAAAAGTAAAAGCAAAACACTGTAAATATTACGGTCATAGTAATTCTTATGTACCGGTAGTCTTTCATATCATACACCAACAATTATAAAAGCAATACCG
Source organism: Ferruginibacter sp. (assembly GCA_043783135.1). Taxonomy (GTDB): domain Bacteria; phylum Bacteroidota; class Bacteroidia; order Chitinophagales; family Chitinophagaceae; genus Ferruginibacter. The sequence continues at coordinate 1,385 of JAYVZR010000160.1, forward strand.
CAAAACCCTGATGCAGAAAAAAGCCTCCAATATGTTGCTAACATCCTTTTTTATTTTAGCTGTATGTTACGGCAACAAAGTTAAAACACAGTAATACTTTTACCAATCTGTAAAAACCCATTGTAAAATTATTGCTTTTGCTATAGTGGCTATCTTTAATTGCGAAGTGTATTCAACGTTGGCTGTATATTTTGAAGTCTTTAATTATTTTTAGTGTATGCTGTAAACCCCGCCGGTAAATAAAGTTGTATTATTTACCCATGTTGAATATTAAATGAATTTTTAAACATAGATTGTTGGATATGCAAAATCCAGGTACAAATAATTCAATCGTAAAATTCTGGAGCCTTAAAACAGCGGATGCTTTTAAAAATGTTTCCAGTTCTGATAAAGGCCTTTCAAGTGATGAAGCAAAAGCCAGGCTTAAAAAATATGGTACCAATACTTTTAAGGCGAAGTCACGTTCATCATCTATTATACTTTTTTTGGTACAGTTTAAAAACCCAATCACCATATTGCTGATTGCTGCGGCTTTGCTGTCAATGGGTTTGGGCGATTTCTCTGATGCATTTATAATACTTTTTATTATTTTGGTAAGCAGTTCGCTTGGTTTTTGGCAAGAGAAAGGAGCTGCCAACGCAGTTGCTGAACTATTAAAAATGGTGCAGATAAAATGTAGGATTGTAAGGGATGAAAAAGAAATAGAATTGCCTGTTGAAAATGTAG
>JAYVZR010000161.1:0-5829 GCA_043783135.1 Ferruginibacter sp.
TTTTGTTTTCGCAAACTCAAATTACAACATGGGTAGGTGGTTTGGGCTACCTGCTTTTTTAGTGCGTTTCTTAACTTTTTTAGTCGTTTAGTAGTGAAACGGAATATTGTGCTTCAATGAAGCTTTGTCCAAAATTTCCGGTGCATTGGGTCACATGAGGCCCTGCAGAGCAACCGGGGATATCCCGAAAAGTGCATCGTAAACATGACCGAATAGTTCGGTCTACATGCTGGAACCTTTGTGCTCATTTAAATAATAAGGTACCAGTTCTATCTCCCGTACTTCAGCAGTATTTTTATACAGGTTCACATCTTCATTGCAGCCTCAATCCAGGTATTCAAAAGCAAAATTTGGGATCCTGCTTTTTGCTTTTTTTCTCAAATCATCAACAGATGGATAGTTGGTATTGAATTCCCATTTCATATTTTGTAATTTTTAAAAGAAAGATGGCCTTTATTTATACATCGAAAAATGTTTTTTAAACACATCGCTGTCTATTTTTTTATCTGAAACAGCCATTGCTGCACCTAATGCAGATGCTTGTGGTAAAGATGCAGCATATACTTCAATGCCAGGGAATGCTTCGGAAAGCAACGTCATATAAATGGGGTTTTGGCTGAAACCACCATCCACAAAAATCCGTTTTACTGCTGTACCGGTTAAAACTAAGTTAGTACTACTCACCTGCTGATCAATGATATCTGCTATCAACTGATGATAGGCTTGTTCATAAGAAGAAAATTCACTGAGTTCTCTTTTTACAAAATACGATTGCCCAATCATTGCAGTATTGTCAATGGCCTGCTGTTTTCTATTTACCGGCTTCAGTTTTTTTAGTAATGCTGTATCACAATTAACCGTAGAAAAATAATCTACAGGTGTTCTGAAATGTTCTGACAACTTTTTTACTTGCTGTTCATGTTCATAACCCGCAAACAGTCGGGAGGCTTTTACCGGTTTACCTTCATAAGAAAGATAACAAAGACAGTCATTGTGCAATTCATAATCGGATAACTGCGAATGATTGAATGGGTTTAAACTAATGCACCAGGTACCTGTTGATAACAAGATGAAGGGTTCTTTAAATGAAACCATGTAAGGAACTAAAGCAGCAGAGCTATCATGTAACCCAACTCCAACAGGTATCTCCCCATTTGCGTATCCTGCAATTCCGGTAGAATTAAACAAGACGGGCAATTTCTCAGCAATCCCTTCCTGCGTTACCCAAGAATGATATTTTTGCTCCTGAAAATTCCACAAATAAGTATGACAGCCTATACTGGTAATATCTGAATTTATTTTGGAAGAAAGAAGATAACTAACGTAATGGGGTAAATGCAGCGCATATTTAATTGCAGAAAACATTGCTGGCTTTTCATATTTTAGCCTATATAATTGAAGACCCGAATTAAGATTGCCTAATGATGGCGATGCGGTTTGTTTTCCAATTAATCTTTCACCTCCATAATCGGTATAAAATTTTTTCAGTAATTCTTTCGGATAGGGTTTTAAATAATTGTATAAAGGTAGTATTACTTTCCCTTCATCATCCATGTAAACAAAGCTGGCTCCGTATGCCGAAACATTTATTGCTTTAATAGTGAACCTTTCATCAAGAAATAATTTATCAAAAGATTCATTCACCCATTTGGTGAGTGCTGTTATATCTTCGCAGGCAAAACCATCTTCATCGGTTGTTTCGGTTAACTGCCTGCTTTCTTCATGCACCAGTTTATACTGTTCATCAAACAATAATAATTTTTTATTAGTCTTGCCAATGTCGAATATTGCTATGATGGAAATTTTGTTCATGCCGTGATTAGTCAATAGTGAATTGTCAATATTATTTTTAATTTTTAATATCCTTCACTATTCCTGTTAATAAATAAAAGACTAAATATATTTTAACCCCTGTGTTTTTTGAAAATTATTTGAGGCCACTGTGCCCTCATTCACCATTGACCATTCACAATTCATGAATCGACTCACAATCCTGTTGCCACTGTTTTAGTTCCTCTTTCTTTTATTAGCTGCTCTCTTACTTTTAACTGTCTGAACAGCTGTACAGGGTTTAATGCAGCGCCACTTCTCAGTCTTGCTTCAGCAACTATTGATCTTACATCAGTACGAAAAGTATCCTGCAATACTTCCTGTGCGGTTACTACATCATTGTTATCCTGTGCTTCGTTTAATTTTTTTCTATCAATCATCAATGCCTGGGCATAAGCAATCATGATGGCTTCCACAGATTGCAATAAATCTTCCAGCGGGTCTTTTACATTGTGGCTGGCATCAATCATCCAGCCCAGGTCTGTTGAATGGTTCATGCCCCTTGCATCCATTCCTTCCACCAATTCATTAAAAATTAAAAAGAGTTGATAAGGCCTGATGCTTCCTACCGTTAAATCATCATCACCATATTTGCTATCGTTAAAATGAAAACCTGCCAGCTTTTTTTCCATTAGCAAAAGCGAAACGATCTGTTCAATATTGGCATTGGGTAAGTGATGGCCAAGATCAACTAATGTAAATGCTTTGGAGCCAAGTTTATTTGCATATAATAACGATTGCCCCCAATCCCCCACTGTCATGGAATAAAAATTGGGTTCGAAGGCTTTGTATTCAACAAATACTTTCCAGTCAGCGGGCAACGCTGCATAAATTTCCTGCAGACTTTCCAGGGTATTTTGAAATGCTTTTCTAAAATTTAATTGACCAGGGAAACAACTGCCGTCACTCAGCCAAACTGTTAATGCTTTTGAACCTAATTCAATGCCATGTTTTATTACTTCAATATTATGTTCGATGGCCTGTTTTCGAACAGCTTTATTTACATGTTGCAATGAACCAAATTTATAACTCAGTTCCTGGGTTTTTTGATCCTGGAATGTATTGGAATTTACAGCATCAAACTGTAAACCTAATTGTGCAGCCAGGCTTTTTATATCTGCATAATTTTCCGGGATATCCCATGGAATGTGCAGTGATATGGCTCCGCTTGATTTATTGAGTGCATGCAGCAGGCCAATATCTTCCATTTTTTCTTCTAAACTGCCGGGTTCGCCACTTCCTGCAAAACGGCCAAACCTTGTGCCACCTGTACCAAGCGCCCAACTGGGTATGGCCACATTAAAATCAACCAATTTTTTAAGAACAGCATCAATATTATCTATCCCTGCTGAAATAAAATTAAACTTCCTTTTATGTTCAGTAATCAATGACTGGTTGTGTTCATCAATCGCCTTTTTTTTCAGTTGCATAACAATCGTTTTAATATTTTAAAGGAAAAAATTTATCCTTAATTATCTATGGTAAATTAAATACTTCTTTTAACGGTATGCTCAAGTGAGTGATTCGCATTTCATTCAATCATATTAGCCATGTATTTCCACCAGCGTTGCATCACAGTATGTACAGGTAAATTATCGGGCAGTTTAATATCTGCTGCTTTTTAAAAATAAAACAAACTGTTGGTATATCATCTAAAAAAAACGCTTCTTCCGACCTCATCACCCTTCCTCTTCTCCAAAAGAGAAGAGGCGGTACTTCAACCCTTTATTAAACGACAATTCTTCCATATCATCATTGGTTCTTTTATCTACAATTACACAAATACCCAGCATTTAACTGAACCATTAAAATTCTATAGGCCCACCTTACACCTCCCCCCGGGAGAGGCCGGGAGGGGCTCCTATCTTAAAAATGCAGCAGCAACACCGCCATCTACATTTAATACATTACCTGTAGATTTATTCAATAGCCCTCCAACAAAAGCATAACATGCATTGGCGATATCATCCGGCAAAATAGTTTCATTCAGTAAGGTACGTTTGGCATAATAAGCCGGTAATTCCTCCACTGTAATGCCATACGCTTTGGCTCTTCCTTCGGCCCAGCCACCTGCCCAGATATTGCTATCAGAAATTACTGCATCGGGGTTTACAGTATTCACCCTGATATGATCAGCACCAACTTCTGCAGCCATTAAACGGGTAAGGTGCGCCTGTGCTGCTTTTGCAGAACCATAGCCTGCATTATTGGGGCCTGCCACTACAGAATTTTTAGAAACAATATTAATGATGTCGCCACCAAAATTTTGTTTGCGCATTATTTCAATAGCTGCCTTAGAAACAAGAAACTGCCCCTTCACTAAAATATCATATAACTTATCCCAATCGGCAATGGTATGGTCTGCTATCGTTTTTGAAATGCTGATACCTGCATTATTTATAACAATATCAACACCACCAAATGCCAGCGCTGCATCTGCCATTGCGTTTTGTATGGTTGCCTCATCTGTTACATTTAATAAAGTTGATGAAGCAGTATCTTTTCCGAATGCCTTTTTAAACTCTTCCATTGCACCATCCAAACGTTCCTGGTTTATATCATTTAATACCACACAGGCGCCTTCTGCTGCAAACTTTTTTGCAATTGCTTTACCAATGCCTCCGGCACTTCCGGTAATTAATGCAACACGCCCGCTTAAAGATTTTGGTTTGGGCATACGCTGCAATTTTGCTTCTTCCAATAACCAGTATTCAATATTAAATGCTTCCTGCCGTGGTAATGATGTATACTCACTTACAGCCTCTGCGCCTTTCATTACATTAATGGCATTAATATAAAATTCTGCTGCCACTCTTGCTGTCTGTTTATCTTTTGCAAACGTAAACATGCCAATGCCTGGGTATAAAATCACAACAGGGTTGGCATCACGGATGGCAGGACTATTTGGATGTTTGCAGGTGTTGTAATAATCTGAATACATTTTACGGTAAGCTTCAAATGCAGGAGTTAATTTTTCTTTTATTTTATTTACATCATTTAAATCCTCATCCGCAGCTAATTCCAAAACAAGCGGAGAAATTTTTGTACGAAGAAAATGATCAGGGCATGAAGTACCAAGCGGTGCCAGCCTTGCCAAATCATTTGAATTGATAAATTGCAATACCCTGTCATCATCAGTAAAGTGGCCAATCATACCGGCCCCCCTGCCCCCCGAAGGAGGGTTCCTGGAGAGATCACTGCTGGAACAGAAACCTCTGAGTACAGGTGCTAATACTGCTGCCTTTTTTAAACGTTCTTCTTTTGGCAATGAAGTTATTTTTTGCCCGGCAAATATTTCACCTTTCTTTCCAAAATTATCTTCTAAATATTTTGCACAACGTTCAATTACCTCTAATGTATTTATATAACTTTCATAAGCGGTATCGCCCCAGGTAAACAAGCCATGAGAACCGAGCATGATACCACGGATACCGGGGTTTTCATCAAGGCATTGTTTTAGCATCAGGCCCAATTCAAAGCCGGGCTTCTGCCAATTTACCCAGCCAATTGTTCCACCAAATAATTCTTTGGTTATTTTTTCTCCATCCTTTGCTGCTGCAATAGCAATTGCTGCATCAGGATGCAAATGGTCAATATGTCTGAATGGAAGAAATCCATGTAAAGGAGTATCAATCGACGGAGCTTTTGATGCTAAATCATAAATGCAATGATTGAATAACTCCACCATTTCATCTTCATGTTCAATACCACGATAGATATTTTTTAGACTTCTCAAACGATCCACATACAGCGCTGCCAATCCATTCCGCTTCGTCGTTCCCAGGTCGCCCCCGCTTCCTTTTACCCACATCACTTCCACCTCTTTTCGTGTAACCGGATCTTTAGCAACTGCTTTGCAGGAAGTATTGCCTCCGCCATAATTGGTGAGCCTTAAATCTGCCCCCAGCAAATTAGAACGATAAACCAACAGCGCCACTTCATCGCCTGCAAGTTCTGCGGCTTTAGCCTCATCCCACAGGTAGCTTACATGCTTAAATT
>JAYVZR010000162.1:0-5810 GCA_043783135.1 Ferruginibacter sp.
TCCAGTGCTTTCAATCACAACATCAACGCCATGACTTCCCCATGGAATTTGTGCAGGATCTTTTTGTGCATATATTTTTACTTCGTGGCCATTTACTATGATTGAATTTTCTGTAGAGGTAACTTCCTGGTCAAAACGCCCCTGGGCACTATCATATTTTAATAAATGTGCCAATACTGCCGGACTTGTTAGATCGGTGATAGCAACAACATCAATGCCCTGCATGTTATAAATTTGACGAAACACCAAACGGCCAATACGTCCGAAACCGTTAATGGCAACTTTTACTGTACTCATAATTAAGGATGATTTATTTGATTATTAGAAACACAGCAAAGATACGGATGATTACAATTAAATAAATTGGTATTTTAAGTAATTTGTTAGAAACTGTTTAAAATGGTTACCAGTATAAAATATGTATGCATTTGTTAAGAACTAATACAGTAAAGCATTCCAGTAATATTTATTCTTACAGGTTAATGGGTTTTTTTTTACCTGGCATTTAAATTTATACAACCATAAAAAACAAAAAGCAGTAAACAACCCGTAATAATATTTTACCTTGATTTTCGGCAAAAAATAAAAAAGGCCAGTACAAAGGAATTTACCAATGCAACAGCCTGCCTGCTTATTATAAATTTTACAGTTTCTTAATTCGCTATAAAAATCTTATTATCAACCGGTACATTTGCTTCAATTTTCGTGAAATTCATTTCTCCCTGTATATTAGTGCCCACATAAGGAAAAATAAAGCCATTGTCTGTTGCTTTGTAATTGGAGTAGCCATTCGTAACTTCCTTTTCTTCACCATTTATATTTTGCATAGAAATTGACTTAACAATATGATTGCTTTTTGTATCAATAAAATAAGTAACAACTTTACCTGATTTTAATGTGGCTTTTAATTTATAACATTCAAAGCTGTCTACTTTCTCTTTACCTAACAGCTCCACCTGGTGGCCTTTTTCTTTATAGTTAAATAAATTTCCCTGTAAATCAAGCGCCGATGAAGAAGATTTCACCTGGTCATCTTTCATTGCTTCAGGCGAAGTTTGTCCCATAAAAGGCATAAAACTCCAACCGGCGGTTGGTGTAAAAATCTGGTAGCCATTCTGACCCATTACGGCAATATCTATACGTTGACCAATCATATTAGATTTAGTAATCGTTAAATCCACATCTGCTCCATTCGCATTCATGGTAGCTTCCATACGAACTGTTTTTAAAGATGCCAGTTTTTCTTTTCCTCCCAGTGCATCAACATATTTGTTCACCACTTCATCAGCAGTTTGTGCTGTTACTGTTTGTACATTTATCAATGCCGCTATGGCTACTATGCAAAATTTTATTTGTTTCATGTTTATTTTTTTATTGATTGTTTAGTTTTACAAATAATGGCTGCATGCAATTGATGCAGCTTTTTATGATTAATTAATAGTGAATATTTTTTCGTCTACAGGTTTATTTACTTCAATTGTAGTGAAAAAAATTGTTCCTCTTTCAATTGTTTGAGAAAAAGGAAATACATAACCATCATCAGTTTTTTTGAAATTACCAAATCCAGTTTCAATATCTGTATCGCCATTGGGTGTTTTCATTTTAGTAATGGTTTTAACCTTATAATAGGTTGCCGCATCTATAAATAAAGTATGTTCACTTCCAGCTTTAGTGGTAACTTTTAATTTATAGCATTCTGCCGTATCAACTTTTTCTTTACCCAGCAATTCTACCTGGTTTCCTTTTTCTTTGTAATTCACCAATACTCCCTGTAAATCAAGCTGGCCTTGCGATGCCTTTACCTGGTCTGCTGAAATTTCTTCAGGACTGGCTTGTCCCATAAAAGGTAAAAAATCCCACCCTTTTGTTGCATTAACTACCTGATAACCTTCCCCCATACCTGGTACAGAAATATCATTACGGGTGCCTACTCCATTTACTGCTGTTGTAGTAACCCCTACATCCATTCCCTGCACATTAAGGCTGCCCACCATTTTTACAGTTTTAATAGACAATAGTTTGTCTTTACCGCCAAGTGCAGTTATGTACCTGCTGATTATTTCATCAACAGTTTGTGCCTTTGCTGACTGAACACTTATTATTGCTGCAATAGCAAATAAGCCAATTGTAATTTTTTTCATGATTTTTTTAAGATTGATGATTATATATCAGGTTTAAAATTTTGTTTCAAACGGTTAGGTAATTTCTATTTTATGTATTGAGATTTTAACAGGGTCGTTTTCATTTACTCCTGCGAATATCACTTCTATTGTATGAGCCAAAAAAAATCCATCTACCGATTTATGGTTACTATACAAACTGCGTATAGTTTTTTTTTGATCCATATCATTCACTAAAGATTGGGAAAGCAAAGAACTGGATGCATTAAACCAATAATTTATTTCGCTACCTGTTTTAGTGCTCAATTTTATTCTGTAACAATCATTTCCATTAACCACTTCCTTCAATGCCAATACCGCCTGTGAGCCATTACCAACATAATTTAAAAGAGGCTTTGTAATAAACGGTTCTGTTTGTATACCTGCAACTGCCGCATTAAATAATTCAACATTGCTGGTTAAAGGTGCAGATTCAATTAAAGTATTTTTCTCATCTGTAAGATGCCATTGCATATCAAAACCAAGCGGGCTTAAATCATTTTGCACTTGGTATATTTTTACAAAATTTGTATTGCCCATCATCGTAATTATCCCCTCCATGTAAATGGATTTTATTTCATCGGGCTTATCAAAGCCTCCCCGTGCCTGAATATTTTTTTCAATTATTTCATCAACAGTTTTACCCCTTGCAAATTGAACTGCAACCAACAACAAAACAAACAGCCCCATTAAAACAATACTTTTCATACTACAAATATAAAGTTGAAAGATATACGAAAATTATGCCACTTGTATAATAATTGATAAGTGGAAGCAGCCCGCTACTAACGGTTAAAACCTTCTATAAATAAAACTAAGGAGTTATGCTTATTTTTAGCACACGAAATTTCCATTTTTCAACGTAAAATTTTAGTATGCAGTTTTCTTTAAAAGGCAATATTGTAGACGTTTTTAATAAAGAAATTTTTTATGGCGAAGTGTTGGTTTACAATGGTAAAATAAAAGAAGTCATTAAAACAGCCGGGGAAAAATTTGCTGAAAAATATATACTTCCGGGTTTTGTTGATAGCCATGTACATATTGAAAGTTCCATGCTTGTACCATCTGAATTTGCCAGGTTAGCTGTGGTACATGGCACGGTAGCTACCATCAGCGATCCCCACGAAATTGCCAATGTTTGTGGTATGGATGGTATTAATTTTATGATAAATAATGGTAAAACGGTTCCTTTTAAATTCAATTTTGGCGCCCCAAGTTGTGTACCTGCAACAATTTTTGAAACGTCAGGTGCTGCATTAAATGCAGTTGATATAGATGCTTTATTACAAAAGGATGAAATAAAATACCTGAGCGAAATGATGAATTTCCCCGGTGTGTTGCATGGCGATGAAGAAGTAATGAAAAAAATAGCCGCAGCCAAAAAGTATAATAAGCCGGTAGACGGTCATGCACCCGGGTTAAGAGGCAAAATTGCAAAGCAATATATAGCAGCTGGCATTAGTACAGATCATGAATGTTTTTCTGCAGAGGAAGCCTTTGACAAATTAAAATACGGCATGAAGATTTTAATTAGAGAAGGAAGTGCCGCTAAAAATTTTGATGCATTGATTGACCTTATGCACGACCATAGCGAAAATATGATGTTTTGCAGTGATGATAAACATCCCGATAGTTTGGTAGAAGGTCATATTAATTTGTTATGCGAAAGAGCTGTTACAAAAGGCATTGATATTTTCAAAATTTTACAAGCTGCTTGTGTAAACCCTGTTTTACATTATAAAATGGATGTTGGCTTATTAAGAACTGGCGATGCAGCTGATTTTATCATAGTAGAAGATCTCAACCATTTTAAAACACTGCAAAATTATATTGATGGTGTGCTGGTAGCTTCAGAAGGAAAATCTTTAATTAATGCTGAAACATCAGGATTGATAAATCAATTTGATTGTACAGAAAAAACAGTAACTGATTTTTCAATTGCCTATACAGGTGCAAAAGAAATATTTGTGATCGAAGCTATGGAAGGGCAGCTGATAACAAATAAATTAAAGTGTACTCCAAAAATTGTAAACAATGAAGTTGTCAGCGACACAACTAATGATGTTTTAAAAATAGTAGTAGTAAACCGTTACAAAAATGCTCCTGTTGCAAAATCTTTTGTAAAAAATTTTGGTTTGCAGCAAGGTGCATTTGCTTCATCTGTGGCGCATGACAGTCATAATATAATTGCTGTAGGTATAGATGATGAAAGCATTTGCAGGGCCGTTAATTTAGTAATTAAAGAACAGGGCGGTGTAAGTGCTGTTGCGCCCGGAGGTAACAATGATATGGTATTAGCCTTTCCCATAGCAGGGTTGATGAGTAACGATGATGGATACACAGTTGCGGCAAAATATACAGCTATTGATAAAATGGTAAAAGAGAAACTTGGCTCTACATTGGCTTCTCCATTTATGACATTATCTTTTATGGCGCTGTTGGTTATTCCGCATTTAAAATTAAGCGACCTCGGTTTGTTTGATGGGGATGGATTTGCATTTATTGAATAATTTTTTCAGATAAAAAAATAGCGTTAATTTATTTTTGCTGCCAATATTTTTACTGCAATACTATCTGTTTTTTTAGGCGCAAAATATTTTGTTTTAAAGTCTACTGACTTGCCGGGTGCAACTAAGTCGTAAATGGTTTCAATATCTTTTTCAAGTAAAGTACCGGTTTTACTAAAGAATGACAACTCTAATTGTACATCCTTATAAGTGCACACTTTAGCGGTGTTGACGATACTTCCTTTTATAACTGTTTGCCCGATAAGGTTATTTTTATCATGACTGTTGACTGTTAAAAAAGATACAGGGTTTTTCTTTTCCTTTTCTTCGAGTATTTGTGTGGCTTTTTTATACGCCTCTTTTTCTGAGGCTATTTCCTTAGCCTTATTTTTACAGGCCAGTAAAAAAACAATGCATGCTATTGCTATAAAACTTATTTTTTTCATTGAATTATTTTATACAATAAAAGTAAATATTTGTGAAATAGATTGTTAAAGTAAATGTTATGCTTCAGTTCCTAACCATAATGCCCCGCCAATACTATTTTGTTGAGCCCCTGTTACAGAAGATAATACGTTTGCTTCTTCCCTCCACCTTAATACACCCATCAAAGCCATTATCAACGCTTCTTTATATTGTACCAGTTGTTCATCCGGCACCACTATCTCAATTCCATTTTCATTCAATAAATCTGCTATTCTCTTTATTAAAAATGTATTAAAAGCCCCGCCCCCGGTTACCAGCATTTTTTTGTCAGAACCCTTTGATTCATTATTTACAATTACTGCTTTTACCTGCAGGGCAATATGCTCGGTGTAAGTTCGCAAAGCATCCTCTACAGAGAGATGGGCGCTTTCTATTATCGGGTAAACTATTGTTGTTCCAAAACTGTTGCTTAATGATTTTGGAGCTGGCTGGCTATAAAAATCAAGTTGATTTAATTGTTGTAATAAATTGATATTTACTTTTCCGGTTGAAGCAATATTTCCTCCATCATCATACGCTAACCTTTTTTGCGCAACCAGCATATTAAGGATACGGTTGGCAGTACATATATCAAAGGCCTTATAATTTCCTTCATTGTTTAAAGAAATATTTGCAATACCGCCTATGTTCAACAAATAATTATAATCGCCCAATAAAA
>JAYVZR010000163.1:0-2084 GCA_043783135.1 Ferruginibacter sp.
ATCATGGAAGGTTCCTGTGATTTTATTACAGAACTGGCATTGGGCAAACCATTAGAGCGCCCATATATTGTTTCAGGAAATAAAGCTGAATCACTGATCTGGACATCTTTTAAAAAACAAATGAATGACTATGAATCCGGAGAGTGGTTGTATAATAACGGTAACAGTAATAAGAAAAATGAGGATCTGGGTTATTTTGTTGGTTATGCAATCTGCAAATCTTATTATGAAAATGCCGTCAAGAAGAAAGAAGCCATTCGCAAAATTATAGGCCTAAATTTTAATAGTGAAAAAGATATCCGTAAGTTCTTGCTGGAATCAGGTTATGAAGATAAGATCAGGAAAAAATATTAGTATCCTCTTAAAATAATAAACCAAACCTCTTCGGTTTTGTACCCTCATAAGTAGTAGCAGGAAAATCTTGTATCTCATCAGTGTTTTCTCAAATCAAATTTATTTTTAAAATTTTTTTTTGCTGCGAAACCCCGGTGTTTACAGGCTTACAACAAGTAATGCAAATTAATTATTCCCAATAATAGCCCCATCTTCTATATAGTTTCCAAATTATTGGCAAGAAAATTTAATAAGAGAAAATCTACACCCAATTATTTTTATGGGCCAAACTTATTATTTGTGCCTTACTGTTTACATGGAGTTTTTGGTAAATATTTGCAATGTGTTTTCTAACCGTTAATACGCTCAGGTTTAATTCTACTGCAATGCGTTTGGCATCCCATCCTTTAACCATGTGTTCCAGTATTTCCTGTTCCCTTTCGGTAATTATTTTGGGCACTTTGGAAATCATATTTTTTTCTGTGGTTGATTTGCTGAGTAAGAACATCGTTCTTCTTGCAATGGCCGGGCTCATGGGAGCACCACCAAAATTTATTACGTTAGTTACTGCATCATACAAAGCTTCTGCAGGCTCATGTTTTAATAAATAGCCCGAGGCACCGGCTTTAATTGCTTCAAATATTTTTTCATCATCATCAAAAACAGTAAGTACAATAAAATGGATTTGCGGATACAAAGTCTTGGCAATGTAAATGGTTTCAATGCCATCCATTTCGGGCATTTCCAGATCCATAAAAATAACCTGCGGCAACTGCAGGTGCGGCAAGCCTTTCAACTGTTCTAAACATTCGTGGCCGTTTGCCGAAGAAAAAATTAATTTCAAATCAGGGAATGCACTTATTTTTTGCATAAACGTTTTCCGGTTAATGCTGTTATCTTCTGTAAGTGCTATTGAAAAATTCATAATTAATAATAAAATTGCGGAATAAATAATTTAATAACAATAATCAATTTGTAGTAGGGGCTATTATTACACTGGTGCCGTTAGGTTTATTTTGCTGCCAGTCAATATGCCACCCTGTTTCCCGGCCACGGTTTTTCATATTTATCAGGCCATTACCATTACCCATTTTTTTATCTAATGCGGTCATTCCTGTCCCATTATCTGATATGGTTATTTTCCATTTCTGTTCACTTTCAAAATAAACCATAATGTTTTTTGCTGTACTGTGTTTTAAAGCATTGCTGACAGCTTCTTTAATTATCTGGTATAAATGAAAAGCCTGCGCAGGCGGCAGTAAAATGTCTGCATTGATCTGTTCGATCACATCAATTTTTATTTGCGGATAACTGGCGTTTATCTTTTGTATAAAAACTTTGATCCTGTCGCTGATGGCAGTTAAAGAAAGGTTGTCTTTTTTTAATACCCATATAGTATCGTTTAGCTGCGATATAATAGACTGGGAATTTATTTTTAGTTCCTTTAATGCAGTTTCATTATTTTGATGTATCCCTATCTGATCTGCATTGCTGGCAATAGCTGCAGCATACGCCCCCAAATTATCATGTAAATCGGCAGCAATTCTTTTACGTTCATTTTCTTCTGCGCTGATTATTGATTGGGCAGAAATTATTTTTTCCACATCCAGTGCCTGTTGCATTTTAATACTTTGTTTTCGCCGGTAATTTTTAAACCCAAGCCACACAATAATACCTGCCATTACTACAAATAAAGCAGACCCAAAAAGCCAGTAATTTTTTTCTGTTATGGCCAACTGCTGTTTAATGAT
>JAYVZR010000164.1:0-5763 GCA_043783135.1 Ferruginibacter sp.
CTTTTTTTTACTGTCTCTTCAATTTTTTCAACAGTTTACTGTAATATTAATTTAAGTAGCAATAGCATAAATTAAAGCAGTTGTTAATATTTTAAAAAGAATATAGTTTTTTAGAAAGAGGAGTTTATTTTTGCACGGTGAATAATGTTACAAGTTATGCTTACGATAAAAGCTATAGTTGGGGTCAGGCCTGGCAAAACAGGTCGTTTCGTACAAAATTAATTGCCAGTCTTTTACTTTTTATTGGCTTACTGCTTTTGTTGCCATCTTTTTTTGCATTTATAGAAAAACGGGAAGGTGCCGTGCTGAACGACTGGATACTGAGTTACGTGCCTGCACGGGATTTTTCTGTCCTTATTTTTATAATTATCTGGTCGGTTTTTCTATTGGTAATCTTCAGAAGTATTCAGGATCCTGCGCTTTTTTTACTGGTCATTCTTTCGCTGGTAGCATTGCTCATACTCCGGATGTCAACCATTTACCTGTTTGAACTTAACCCCCCACAGGGTTTGATTATTTTAAGGGATCCTTTAACCAGCATCACCTATGGCGGCCGTGGACTATTTATTACCAAAGATCTTTTTTTCTCCGGACATACCTCTAATTTATTTATGGTGTATTTATGCCTGCAAAAAAAACGGGATAAAATTTTTGTGTTGCTGGGTACTATCATGGTAGCCGTGTTGGTATTGGTACAGCATGTGCATTATTCAATGGATGTTATCGGGGCGTTTATTATTACTTTTTTTGTGGTGAATGCCATAAAAAACCGGCTGCCTTTTAAGGCCGGCGGTTAATATAAAAATTATACTTCATTACATAAAACTTTCATGGTTGACCGCATTGTTTATCATCTGCCAACAAAAAAGATAAGTCATAAATGAATCAGCCCCTGATATTGTACACCATTATTTTAGAATAGTATATTTGTATTGGTTTTTACAAAAAGCCTGCTACTGTAACGGTTTATTTACAAACGTATATCCGCCTGCATGATGATTACATTTTTTTTAAAAATCAGTAAAGGAAAAAAAAGGGCGAAAAAGATTGGTTTGTTTTCTTTTTTTTGCATGCTGGTACTGGCAGGCAGGGGGCAGGTAGTATCCTGGGATAACCTGTTAACAATGGCAAATATGGCAAAGCCAAAATTGAGTGTGTATATAACAAAAAAGGGATTCGCTTATGCCGGAAAAGATGAAATAAAAGATACCGTACTGAGCAGGTACAATTACGTTAAAATAAAAAATAAAAAAGATAAAAAAATTGATTCCACTATCCGGGTTTTATTCACCGGAGATGTAAAGGAAACGGCTTTAATATCTTACCAAACCAGCTCTTATGCTGAGTTTGATGAACTGCTGGAGGCTTTGAAAAAAGACGGTTTTTATTGTAATACACCGGCGGCTGCTGCAGAAACAGAGCCTGTATTATTTCAGCAACGACATAACGGTGCGTACTTTTTTTACTGTAACGGATAGTATAAAAAACTACACTTTTCAGGTGCAAAAAAAAATATTGCCCAACCCCAAAGATGTGAACTATGGAGATGATTTGCTGGTATTTAATTCTCATGAATACCTGTCGTATTATTTCGGAAAGGGTAATGTAAAAAATGATATTTATTTTTTATCAGAAAATGAGGTAGCGAGGTGTTCTGTTTTGTTTTTAAATACCAATCGCCAGGTAGTGTATATATGGAAAGATGATGTAAATAAATGTACCATTGACCACCTGCTTTTTGGTGGACAGCAAAAGTTGGAAAGCCTAAAGCAAAATGATAATTTTATTGCAGAAAATAACTGGATATTAAAAAGCGGTATTCATGCAGGTATGAGTTTATTTGAATTAAGGAGATTGAATGAAAATGATTTTAAATTTTATGGAGGCAATTCTGCCAACTCAGGATTGGTACTGCAGGATAATGCCGGCAAACTGAATTTTAAAAGAGAAAATATTTATTTGGGTTGTATGAATTGTAACGACAAAAATTTTTCTTCTGCTGCCATTATAAATGCAGATGATGCCATAGCAGACGAAAAAATTTTATTTGTATTAACCATTGCACTTAATCCATAACTACATTCGTCAACACGTTGGTTAATCCCTGTAAATGCTTTTTACGTTTGCTTTAAATGGCGTAATTTCAAATCTTTTAGTATTGCTTCAAATTATTTTATATGACATTGAATAAAAAAATGATAACCACTATGCTGGCAGGTTCTTTACTGATTTTGAACAGGGCGGCAGCTCAGTTACAATACCCCGTTACAAAAAAGGTTGATACGGTTGATACCTATTTTGGCAACAAAGTGGCCGATCCATACCGGTGGCTGGAAGATGATAAAAGTGCAGCAACAAAAGAATGGGTAACGGCACAAAATGTAGTTACACAAAATTACCTCGCTGCCATTCCCTATCGCAAAAGCTTTCAGCAGGCCATTGAAAAGGTATTCAATTACCCAAAATATTCAGCACCTTTCAGAAAAGGGGATTGGTTTTATTTTTATAAGAATGATGGCCTGCAGAACCAGAGTGTTTTGTACCGCCAGAAGGGATTGACTGGTGCGGTGGAAGAGGTACTGGATCCCAATAAATTAAGTGCTGATGGCACTACCCGGTTGCAATTATTTTCGTTAAGTAAAGATGGTAACTATGCGGCTGTGGGGCTTAGCAAGGGTGGCAGCGACTGGCAAACTTATTATGTACGGGATATGAAAACCGGCAAGGATTTAAGTGACGAATTGAGCTGGGTAAAAATTAGTGGTGCAGCCTGGAAGGGAGATGGGTTTTATTATAGCCGTTATCCATCACCCGAAAATGGTGCCAGCGGGTTAAGTGCAAAAAATGAAAACCATCAGGTGTATTTTCATAAAGTGGGAACTTTACAAACGGATGATATTTTGGTGTACGAAAACAAGGAAAATCCGCAACGCTTCAACACGGCAGCAACCAGCGAAGATGAACGCTTTTTATATTTAAATGTCAGCGACAGGGGAAAAGGTTTGGATGGCAATGCCATTTATTTTAAAGACCTGAATGCCCCTGGCGATACCAGTTTTAAAGCCATTGTAAAAGATATCAGCAATGATAATTACAACGTGGTGTATAACACAGACAAACAGTTTTTATTACAGACAAATGCAGGCGCTCCCAACAGTAAAGTAATTGCTGTAAATATCAGTAATCCGGATATCAGCAAGGCCGAAGTCATCATCCCCGAAAAGGGAGAACCTTTGCAGAATGCAGCTACCGGCGGCGGTAAATTATTTGTTGATTATTTAAAAGATGTAACCACCCGTACTTATGTGTATGACTTAAAAGGAAAATTATTAAAGGAAGTAAAATATCCCGGTCTTGGTAATGGCGGTGGTTTAGGCGGCTATAAAGATGACCAGTTTGTATTTTACGTGTTTACATCTTTTACCGTGCCGCCCACCATTTATAAATATGATATTGCTACCGGCACCAGCACAGTTTTCCGAAAACCGGCCGTAAGCTTTACACCGGCTGATTATGAAACCAAACAGGTTTTTTATACTTCAAAAGACGGCACTAAAATCCCGATGTTTATCATCAATAAAAAAGGGATAAAACTGGATGATAATAATGTAACCTTGTTGTATGGCTATGGTGGTTTTAATGTAAACCTCGAGCCTGGGTTTAGTGCAACTTTGCTGCCCTTTTTAAATGCCGGTGGCATTTATGCGCAGGCTAATTTACGCGGTGGTGGCGAGTATGGCGAAAAATGGCATAAGGCAGGCATGCTTTTAAATAAACAAAATGTGTTTGATGATTTTATTGCCGCAGGCGAATATTTAATTGCAAAAAAATATACCAGCAAACAAAAGCTGGCCATCAGGGGAGGCAGCAATGGCGGCCTTTTGGTGGGTGCTGTTATCAACCAGCGGCCCGACCTTCTTAAAGTGGCTATTGCCCAGGTAGGGGTGATGGACATGCTGCGTTTTCACAAATTTACCATCGGATGGAACTGGATTGCTGATTATGGCAGCAGCGAAAAAGATGTGGCCGATTTTAAAAATCTCTATGCGTTTTCTCCCCTGCACAATATAAAAGAAGGGTTAAATTATCCTGCTGTTTTAGTAACAACCGCCGATCATGATGACAGGGTAGTGCCTGCCCATTCCTTTAAATATATTGCCACACTGCAGCAAAAATATAAAGGCACCAACCCCGTGCTGATACGCATTGATACCAACAGTGGCCATGGCGCCAGCAATACAAAAAAAAATATCGAAGCCCTGGCTGATATTTATTCTTTCATTTTTTATAACATGGGCACAGAGCCAAAACTATAATGAAAATATTAATAACCGGAGCCAATGGATTACTGGGCCAGCACCTGGTGAAATTATTACTGGATACGACTGCCCACGAAATTATGGCCACCAGTAAAAGAGAACCCCGCCTGGTGGTTCAGGACAGCAGGCTGCATTATTATTCGCTTGATATTACAGATGGTATGGAAGTGCATTTATTGCTGGAAAAATTACAGCCCGATACCATTATTCATTGTGCTGCGTTAACACAGGTAGATGAATGTGAGCAGCAGCCAATAAAAGCCTGGGAGATAAATGTAACGGCTACACGCTTTATAGTGGATGCCGCAAAAAAAATAAACGCCTTCGTAATTTTTATTTCAACCGATTTTGTTTTTGACGGACTCAGCGGCCCATACAAGGAAACCGATATTGTTAACCCGGTGAGCTATTATGGCAGCACCAAAGTGGCAGCAGAAAAAGCGGTTGCAGAAAGTGGCTTGCAATATGCTGTTGTAAGAACCTGCCTGCTGTATGGCAATATTTTATTTGGCACACGAACCAATATTATCAGTTGGGTAAAAGAAAACCTGGAGCAGGGTAAAAAAATAAAAGTAGTAAGCGATCAATGGCGTACCCCAACTTATGTAGCAGATTTGGCAAAAGGAATTTTGCTGATAGCCGAAAAAAAAGCGGTAGGGCTTTTTCATATTTCGGGCAGTGATTTTTTAAACCCTTACGAAATGGCGATGGCCACTGCCGCATACCTCAGCCTTGATGCTTCGCTCATTGAAAAAACAGATGCTTCGCATTTTACACAACCTGCTAAAAGGCCTGCTGCCACCGGGTTTATTATTGAAAAGGCAAAAACGGTATTGGGTTATTCGCCGGTAAGTTTTACGCAGGGATTAAAATTAATGCTGTCATAAATAAGTAAACTGTCGATACAAATACAGCAGTTGGCTGCCATAACATTGAGACCATGAAATTCAAAATAGCTTTTAGTCTTCTTCTTTCCTTTTACTGTTTAACGGGACACTCTCAAACTAATGACCAAAGCTCATTGTTAGACACATCTCTTTCAAAGAAGATAACCGTTTCGGGATTTTGCCTATGCCAAACAACCTTGCCTGACTTGCAGAAACTAAGCAACGACTTTAAACCAATAGTAGTTGAAGAAATGGATTTAGGTAAAAAATGTATCGTACAAGATGGGCACTTTGAAAATGGCAAAGGATATTTTTCTGCAAAATTTCCAGGCATGATTTTCCAGAAAGACCAAAACACTGACCAGATAAGTAAAATAAGACTTACAAAAGATTTTAAAGGGAAATTACCTGATGGTACACCAATTGACTTGCAGAATTCAAAGCTCAAAGATGTGTTCAATATATATCCAAAATTAAAAGACACTTGGGGTTCACGTGGTTGCTCTAACTATTGGAGTTTTGCAAATGACACTTTGTTTTTCTACGTTAAAATTGAC
>JAYVZR010000165.1:0-2079 GCA_043783135.1 Ferruginibacter sp.
TGGTAAAGCATTTGAACAATGATGACACCCGGAGTTTTGGTATTTGCATCGGTATAAAAACAAGGGGAAAAAGTGAAGTGTTCAGCAGCATCCTTATCAGGCGGAAACCGTTGATAAAGATTGGCAGCTTTGAAGCATTTTTTCTGTATGATATTTTGTGTGCTAATGAATTTAACCCCAACGAAAGAACAGGAACTATTTTTAGCAGTAACAACCCTAAAATATTTTTAGAAGAGCAATTACGGCGGGCCATCAATTCGTATTATCAATACAAAGCCAGCAAAGTAGTGCAGGGAAAAGTGGCGGAAGAAAAACCGGTGGCTGAAAAGAAAAAACCTGTGATGCAAACAGTGCATCAATGTGTACACTGCTTAACTATTTATGATGAAAAATTTGGCGATGCAGAAAATGAGGTTTCTGCAGGAACAAATTTTGACCAACTGCCGGCTACCTATACCTGCCCATTGTGTGAAGCTGCTAAAGAAGATTTTAATACCATCAATGCCCCTTATTTACAAGCCGTTTAATGCTGCATGGGTATTAATATTGCGGAAGTATTGCTGTTGCTCAACAGTAAGTGGAAAATAAAAAGCATTGATTTGTTCCAGCATATATTTCATGCTGAATTTTTTTAGTTGCCCCTGTTGTAAAAGTGACAATGTTTTAGCCAACGCATTGGCACTGTAGATGGCACACAGTGGCTCTGGTTCTTCATTGTTTTTATACAGCCATGCATCAAAGTTAGGATTGCTGAGGGCCATATCTAACAAGGTTTTCAGCAACGATGTTTGCATTAATGGCATGTCGCAAGCCAGCACCAGTAAATTGTTTGAAGGATATTTTTTATGGATACTTAGTAAACCTGATAGCGGCCCTTTTACAATCAATTCTTCATCGTCAATAATTAATTCAGCAACAGGAAAATAACTTTTGTAGAGAGAAAACTGCTGCTGGTTGATAGAATATAAAACTGGTAAACTTAATTGTTGCAATTTGTCAGCAGCTGTTGCTGCCCAGGTTTTTTCTTCGGGTTTCAAAAGCCCTTTATCTGTACCCATACGGCGGCTGATGCCGCCGCACAAAACAATTGCTTTTATGACTGCCGCATTATCCATGGATATGTGTTTTGGTATCTGAGTGGCCAAGGCTTTTTCCGGGTGCCACCACATCACGAACCAATTGTTTCAACTCTTTAATTTCGGGAAAGCCGCCGTATTCTTTTCGGTCAAATATTTTCAATTCGTCCACATGAATGCTGAAGCGGCCGCTCTCTTCGCTGGGCTTTAAGGTAACTGCGGTTAATTCGCTTTCAAATGTTGTGAGTAGTTCCTGCGCCATGTAGGCGGCACGTAACAGCCAGTGGCACTTGGGGCAGTATTCTATGATGATGCTTTGTTTCATGATGGAAATTTTATTTACCTCAAATTTAATTATTAAGCAGGCAATGTGAAAGAAAACTTATGATTTAACAGTAGTTGGTTTAAAATAAAAATAGCCCCGGAAAGGGAGCTATTTTTTTAAGTGCCCACGAAAGGAATCGAACCTTCACACCCTTGCGAATGGCAGACCTGCCTGCCGGCAGGCAGGTTTTGAGTCTGCTGCGTCTACCAATTCCGCCACATGGCATTTACTTTATTAAATCTTTTAAAAATTCTTTACCAATACCACTCTTAAGAAATATCTCTCGTTTTCTTGCTTCTATTCTGCTTTCTTTTTCTTCCAGTAATATTATAGTAAATGGACTGTAAGGTTTTGTAGTTTTATTTTTGCCTGTGTTATGTTGATGTAATCTTCTTTCAATATTATCAGTAATACCTACATAGATATAATTTCTAAAATCACTTTTAAGTGCGTAAACAAAATACATATTGATTAAGTATAGCATTAAAAAAAGCTCCTCATTTTTATGAAGAGCCTTGTGCCCACGAAAGGAATCGAACCTTCACACCCTTGCGAATGGCAGATTTTGAGTCTGCTGCGTCTACCAATTCCGCCACATGGGCATTTTTGTATTGGGCAGCAATATTACATCATCCATCCAATCTCTCCAAAATACGTTGTAAATATTTTTTCTTGTAA
>JAYVZR010000166.1:0-2071 GCA_043783135.1 Ferruginibacter sp.
CTAATATTATTATCAGCAATACACTTAGCGTTGCATTATCAACCGGCAGTACTTTAAAAGTTTATAATGGCGGTAGCCCAACCCCGGCTACCTGTACTATGGTGGGCATACTGTCCCCTCAAAACGCTACAGCAGTTGTTGCTTATACCGGCATATGCACACTTATATATTCGGGTAGTTCTACTCAAATACCAACGGCAGCGGAATTTCCAACCTTAGCCAATATTCCCACAAACTTAACTATTAATAATAGTGTAGGGGTAAATTTCCCGAGTGGTTTTCCGCGTACAATTTCTGGTACTTTAACCTTATTAAATGGTACTTTAGGAATTGGTGGCAATACATTATCGCTCACCAATACCACGCTTGCAGCTCAAATTAGTTATACAAGTGGTTTTGTTACAAATACACTAGGTGGTAAGCTTGGTAGGTATTTCCCAACTACCACCTTACCCACTTCTTCAACTCCAGATGCCCGTTTTCCCTTTGGTGATGGTATAAATGACCGGTCTTTATATGTATTTTTTTCAAACCCTGCTTTAAGCCTCGGTACAGCAGGAATGATATATGTTAGTCATACTCCAGCAGTGGGAATTAATAATTCTCCGCCGTTTCCATTTCTTGATAATTTCATAACACTCGATAAAAGAACTAACACATCCTGGAATATTTCTTATGGAACATTTAATATTAATGCCGGGCCAGAAACAATTTCATTGTCTGCTGTAGCTGGTAATATAGGTTCTGTAGATTTTTATACTGACCTTAGGCTTACTGATGGTATAGCCAGTTATGGTACCTGGATAAACCCTAATACTGGCACCAATGCTGTACCCGTAACTGGAAAATCTGGTTTAGTGATGGCAGATATAAATAATAAAAATCTGTATATTGGTGGTGGCTCAAATAACCCTTTGATTATTATTACTTTTACCTGGACAGGTGGGGGTGCTGATAACAACTGGACTACTGCTGCGAACTGGACTGGTGCAGTAGGTTATCCCAGTGCATCAACTGAAATAGCTATAATAAATGCAGGTGCTCGTCAACCAATAATTAATAGTATTGATAATATAAGTGTTTACCAGCTTACCGTTGGTGGGGGTATGATATTAACCATGCTGCCATCTTCTGTTATCAATGTTTTTGATGCATTAACTTTTTCGGGTACGGCAGTATT
Source organism: Ferruginibacter sp. (assembly GCA_043783135.1). Lineage (GTDB taxonomy): Bacteria > Bacteroidota > Bacteroidia > Chitinophagales > Chitinophagaceae > Ferruginibacter. The sequence goes on from JAYVZR010000166.1 coordinate 1,181, forward strand.
TGACCCTGCAAGTACTTTTACTTATGCAGGTTCTTCTAGTGTACAGAATATACTTGATATTCCTTATGGCAGCCTTGCACTAACCGGATTGGGTAGTAAAATATTTCCTTCATCAACTACTGTTAAGGGTAGTTATTCAGTAAGTGGTGCAACACCTGATGTAACTACCAATACAAATACATTTACTTATGCCGGTTTGGCTTCACAAAATATTACAGCAGTTAAATATTATAACCTGGCTATTTCAGGTAACCGTGGTGGTGGGTTAATTACGCTTGGGCCATCTTCTTCAGCTATAGTTACAATTGATATTGCCAATAACTTTGATGTTAGCGGTTTATTTAATTATACTAGCCCAGGGCTTTCTCCACTCAGTTTTACTACTGTCAATTTTAGTTCCGCCTCTCCTGTAACAATTCCTGGATTTCCCTATCCGTATGCAATAACCAATACTGGCAATGGCAACAGAACTTTGGATGCTTCGGGCTCAGCCTTGCCAGCCCACGTAATTTATTGCAGGGCATTTACAAGGGGATCGGGCGTATATACTGTACCAGGTTCAAAAGTTAATTTTTTTGTTTCAGGTACAGCAAATCTGCTACAATATTTTTTTAATTATACGCAGCCTTTTTACGATCTTGAATTCAGTGGCAATCAGCAGGGAAAAAAAATTGAATTTATGCCCGGAGAAATTTATGTAGCCGGTAAATTTACTTTTTCAATGATTAATTATATACAGGTCTTAAATAAAAATGCATACTTTGTTTTCAATGGTACTGCAGATCAAACAATACCTGCGTTTAAAACTTTATCCCAAACTCCGGCATTTAAATTTCCAAATATTGCAGTAATTGGTGGCAGCCGAAATGTATATTTGGCTGGCTCGGGTAC
>JAYVZR010000167.1:0-14728 GCA_043783135.1 Ferruginibacter sp.
ATTCGTAGGCTGCATTTTTAACCAATGGTAATGAAAAGAAATTTGAACTTTTTGGTGCAGCACCTAATAACCATGCCTTATTATCGGGTAAATGCTGCAGATTAAATATTGTTTTATCGGCAAAAAAATAAGCATCGTCGTATGCTTTTGTGAACACCGTTATTTTATCATCGGTATAGCCGCTGCCTAAAGCGGGGTCTACATAATACCAGCTTTCGGGGCTCTGGCCTAATTGTACCACATTCCATGTATGATTAAATTCATCAGGCTTTTGTTTAAACTGCTCAGTATTGTTTTTTAAATACCCATCTACGGTGAGGCAGCGGATTTTTGCAACACTGCACATATCCTGAAACAGTGCTGCATATCCAGACGACGTTGCTTTCCGGGTTTTTAAAATAAAATCCGAGGTACTTACTTCATTGCCATTTGTTCTGGCAGCCTTACAGTCAAAACTTATATTATAAGCAATCCAGTCAAAAATGGCCCTCGATTTATCTTTGCTATCTGGAAATTTTTTGGTAAGAATATAACTTATGGTACCCATGTTGAGTGTGTCAAGCGCACCTACGGATTTTACAAAATCATCTACTGCTTTATAATCTGTTTTACGGTTCTGGGCAATTGCCTGTACGCTTAATAAAAGAAATAAAAAGGCGAATATTTTTTTTGCTGTTACAATCATGCAATAAAATTAAGCATACAAAAGTTAAAATAAAGTGATTTTGTTTTATAAATAAATACTGAAATTTGTAGTAGTATACGCATGATAAATTTAAAAACTACCATATTAAAGTTTAACAGCAAGGGCGAAAAAACCGGCTGGACCTATATTGAAATTGCCGCTGAGCTGGCTGATAAGCTATACCCCGGTAATAAAAAATCATTCCGGGTAAAAGGGAAATTAGATTCATATTCAATTAAAGGGATTTCGTTGTTACCGATGGGGGAAGGCAATTTTATTATGGCTATAAACGGCGATATGCGCAAAGCTATTGGTAAACAAAAAGGTGCTTTGGTTCAGGTTCAATTGCAAAAAGATAGCGTGCCATATCAGTTGGATAAGGCTTTGATGGATTGCCTGGCTGATGAGCCTGCTGCATTACAGAATTTTAAATTACTTCCAAGGTCGCATCAAAATTATTACAGTAAATGGATCAATAGCGCCAAAACAACACCCACCAAAACAAAACGTATTGCAATGACGGTAAATGCGATGCTTAAAAAAATGGACTTTGGGCAAATGCTACGCTCAGCAAAAGATGATGATAACCTGCTCCAGAGCTGAATGAATAATTTTATTTGGAATGCTCCTTCAGTCCATATTGGCTGCCACTCATAAAAGGATTCTTGCATTTTGCGAAATACCAACGTACATTTAACAATACAAAAATTATATTATGAAGCAGACATTACTTGCCATTATTGCAGTATTTTTAATACAGCCTTGTTTAGAGGCCCAATTAACTACTACGCCAAACGGGGGAAATAAAAAAGCAACTATAGCAGAACTTATTGGCCTTACAGAAGTAACCATTCACTACGACAGGCCCGGTGTAAAGGGAAGGGAAGGTAAAATATGGGGAACCTTAGTGCCCTACGGATTTGCCGACCAGGGCTTTGGTACCAGTAAAGCTGCTCCATGGCGGGTAGGTGCCAATGAAAACACTACTATTGAATTCAGCACAGATGTAACGGTTGAAGGCAAACCACTGGCTGCAGGTAAATATGGATTTTTTATTGCTGTAGGTAAAGAAGAGTCTACCCTTATTTTTTCAAAAAACAGTACTTCTTGGGGAAGTTTTTTTTATGATGATAAAGAAGATGTACTGAGAGTTACGATTAAGCAAAAAACAAATGAGCTGCCTGTTGAATGGATGAAGTTTGAATTTTTAAATGAAACAAAAAACAGTGCCTCTATTGCTTTGGCATGGGAAAAATGGATATTTCCTTTTACTGTTGAAACAGATTTAAACAAACAACAGGCTATTATTTTCAGGAACGAATTAAAAAGTGATAAGGGTTTCGACTGGAAGCCATGGGCACAGGCTGCTGAATGGAGTGCTGATAATAATACCAACCTTGAGGAAGGATTGCAGTGGGCTGATTATGCCATCAGCGGGCAGTATATAGGCGAAAAGAATTTCAGGACTTTATCTGGTAAAGCAAGAATATTAAACATGATGGGTAAAACTGCTGAAGCAGATGCATTGACGAAAGACGCAATACCATATGGAAATATGAATGATATTCATAGTTTTGCCCGCCAGCTGATGAAAGCAAAAAAGACGAAAGAAGCAGCATCATTATTCAAAACAAATTATAAAAAATATCCCAACCAATTTGCCACCAATATCGGCATGGTATGGGCGTTAAGCAGTGAACAAAACGATAAAGAAGCATTAAAATATGCCAATGCGGCCTTAGCCCAGGCACCCGACCCAGCAAATAAAACAATGGTAGAAGGCATCATTGAACAACTGAAAGCTGGTAAGGATGTGAGTGAATAATTTTTATCAGGCGGCCAGCCTTCCGAAGTTTTTAAAACTTCGGAAGGCTAAATGTTGTGTGTTATGCCATTGGACACTCTCTAACAATTCAAACAATGATTAAATCACTTTGCTTTTTTCTTATCTCTCTTTTGTTAGTGACAACTTCCCTTGGACAAAGTAAGCAAGACAAAAAACTTTCAAAAAACCTTGACGAGCTAATTCCTCAACGTTTGACAGAGATTGCCCCAGGCTGCGTAGTAATGATTGTAAAAAATGACAAAGTAGTTTACAAAAAAGCATTTGGGACAGCTAACACTGAATTGAATATTCCTATGCAGTCTAATATGCTTTTTAGAACAGGTTCTATGGGGAAGCAATATACAGCCATTGCAATTATGCAATTAGTTGAACAAGGTAAAATTGGACTGCAAGACAGTATTCAAAAATACATTAAAGACTTTCCATATAAAGGCTGCACTATTACAATTGAAAACCTTTTGACAAATACTTCGGGGATAAAAGATTACTTATCAGAAATTTCTAATCCTTCAAAGCAAAAAGAATCATATACACCAAAAGATGGTGTTGATTACATTAAAGACGAGCCCCTAAATTTTAAGCCAAGCAGTAATTATAGATACAGCAACTCAAATTTTTATTTATTGGGTTACATTATTGAAGTTGTTACAGGCAAGACATTTGAAAAATACTTACAGGAAAACGTTTTAGACAAAGCAGGGCTGAAAAATACTTTTTATATTCATCCAGAAAAAAATATTAATGATATGCCACAAGGTTATTCAAAGTTTGACGGCAAAATTGAAAAGGCAACATTGCAAGAAGTAACAATAATGTATTCAGCAGGGGCATTAATTAGTAATGCAGACGATATTTATAAATGGCATCAGGCTCTTTATAATCAGCAATTGTTAAAAAAAGAAACTTTAGAAAAAGCGACAATACCATTCAAGTTTAGTGATAGCACTTTTTCTCAATATGCTTATGGTTGGTTTATAAAAAACATTGATGGCAGTAAGACAATTGAACATAGTGGTTCAACAGACGGCTTTCAATCAGATGAAATTTATCTGCCAAGCGAAAAGGTTTTTGTTGTTGCATTATACAATTGTTACGAAGCTGATATGGATTGGCAAATACTTACAAACGATATTGCACGACTCGCAATTGGAAAACCTATAAATCATAACGTTAAAGTAAAAGAGACTGTTTTAAAAACATATGTTGGAACTTATGAAGTTGCTTTAAACAATATCAATCATAAGCTGATAGCAACTTTTGAAGATGGAATACTTTCTATTGAAGCAGCTAATCCAGACGACAAATTACCAAAAGTGCAACTGTATGCTAACAGCGAAAATGAATTTTATATAAAGGAAGCAGCATTAAAATTTGAGTTTATTAAAGACACAAACAACACTTTTAAAATAGTGACTTATAACAACCGTGGCAAGGACGCTGAATGGACAAAGACCCACTAAGAAGAGGCACAAACACACAACAGGAGGGGGTTCCGAAAAGTGAAAACCGGCAAAAATGTTTTTATAGTTCTATTTGTTATATTTAAAATTTTATTATCTTAACAGTCTTAAAAATATTTAATATGAAAAAAATTACTTTATCAGCTTGCGTACTGGCGTTAATGATAATTACTATTCCTTCAAAAGTAGTTGCTCAAACGCTAAGTGCAGCAGACATACAAACGCAAATGATTAAAGACTGGGAACGTGCAAAAGCATATACCATTAGTTATTTAAACACCATGCCTGCAGACAAGTATTCATTTAAAGCTGTAGACAGCCTGCGCAGTTTTGCCAATCAAATGCTGCACCTTGCATCAGCAAATGTTTTTATTATGTCGAACGGAACGGATATGAAAACACCTTCGTGGTTTGGTGCAGAAGATATTGAACACAGCCCAACTGCCCAAACAAAAGATTCGGTGATGTATTTTGTTGTTGCCAGTTACAATTATTGCATCAACGCAGTGCAAAATTTCCCGCTAAACAAATGGGGCGAAAAGAAAAAAGTTTTCGGTTTTGAAGCAACAAGATATGCATTAATGACAAAAGCATTTGAACATCAGACACATCACCGCGGCCAAACCACTATTTATATCCGCTTGGTGAATGTAAGGCCTCCGCAGGAAAGTTTGTTCTGATAAATTTTATTGTAATAAAAGGATGCTTAATAGCAAGACTTTCGAAGTTTTTAAAACATCGGAAGTCTTGCTATTAACTTTTAAAGCATCACCCTAAGCAGCAAGGCAAAACCATTATCTTTTTTTGGACTATCAGTTATAGTCACAATATGCAAACCAGCAGGTGTCCACACTTTAAAAACCTCTCCTTTTTTATGTGCCGCAATAGCTTGGTCTAACTGCGGCAACATGGCGCCACGTACAAACCAGCCCAAATCACCGCCTTTGACAGCAGAGCCCCTGTCGGCACTGTAGGTAGTGGCCATTTCTGCAAAACTGTTTTTACCGGTTTGTATTTTAAAGATAATATTTGTTGATAGTGTATCGGCAAAATTCTTTTTAAATAATGATGTATCTAATAAAATATGGCTTACATGATAAAAGGTGTTGGGCACTTTGGCCAAAACCTTTATCAGGTAATTGGAGCCTTTCCATGGGCCGTACACCTTACCCAATTTTCCACTATAGGCAATACTGTCTGCCAAACCTAAAAAAGAAGTGCTGCACATTACGGCAACAGTATCTATTTTATATTTTTTTTTGAGAACGTATTTTACATAACCGATGGGGTCTTTTGCAGTATCCAGCACTTTTTTTATTTGTGCAACAGATTGACCAAAAATATGTGTACTTGCAATAAGCAGCACTGCGGCAATAATGATTTTTTTCACCAGGATATTTTTATAGATTGATTTTTTTAGTAACAGATTTTACCTTCTTTTTTAAAGTTTCCAGCTCACCGGTTTGTTCCTGTATAAAGGAGTTGTCTTCCAGTCTTCCAGTTACCATATTCATTTCTTCAGTTGTTTCGTATACCATTTTTCTAAACGGATTTGTATAATCTTTGGCCCTTGATTCATAAATGCCTTTACACATCCATGTTCTTGTAGCTACTGCCTGCTGCAGTAATTCAATAAAACGGGCAGCAGTAAGTTGCCTTGGTGTAATCAATAATATTTCCAATAAAGAAGTATAGGCATGGTGTAATTTATCCTCGTAATATTTATCGCCCTGTACTATATAAAATTCATGAACAGCCTGCCAGCTTTTTATTTTATTGTTTTTTATATTTCTTTTTAAGCCCTCCATTTCGGTTTGCTGAATTAATTGGCCGCCAATATTCAACCATTTACTACGCTGTATTTTTGCGGACAATGTTTTTTTAAAGTCGCCAAAACTGGCAAACTTATTTTTTGAAAAATGTTGCAGCAATTGCATCGTCCCATAATAGCCTATCAATTCAGTAAACAATTCAATTGATTGCGGCACTTTTGTTATCTCTGTTTCACGGCCGGTATGTTCCCACCCTGTAGTAATAGCATTACCTTCTTCATTGGGTTGTAAAGCCTTTAAAGTTTGCAGCGAATCAAACAATTCATTAATGGTATCAGGCGCTAAATAATCATATTCTAAATGTTGTATTTTATCCGTTCTCCGGTCCCTGTCTGCATACTTCCACGAATTGCGTTCCAATGCATACATGTTATACATAAACCAATAGCCTGGCATTACCACTAATTTATCATTGGCAACATCATTGCTTATTAAACTAAATGGTATGAGTATGCGCAATTCTGCCGGATAATCGCCTTTTGCTAAAATAGTAAAGGAAGCAAATATGGAATTGTGTTTCAGGCTTACACAAAGCCCCGGCCAAAAGCCACGCCCGGCAACAATTTCACCATCAGGGCTCCTGCTGTTATGGTTACTGCCAATAGTGGCACCGGCTGCAATATTGCTTTGGCCCATCACTAGTGAGGCGCATAAAAAAGAGTTGTTATGGTGTTGTTCATGAGCCGGAAAAATAAGAGAATTTAAAACTTCGCAACAGGAAATGGTAGAGTTGTTACCCAGGTAAGAGTTGAGTAATCTTGCCCCATATTTTAATTGAGAGTGAGAGGCCATAACAAATCTTACCGCCTTTACTCCGTAAAATATCCTGCATCCGTAACCAACAATACCGTTCACCATTTCGCAGCCTTCGCCGATTTGCGAAGTGCGTTCCATATCACTATTGATAGTAAGATTTTTTAATTTATTGGCGCCTTTTAAATAAGCATCGGTACCAATGGTTACATCTTTAATGATCCTGCAGTTTTTTATTACTGTTCTGTCGCCAATTTTTCCATAGTAGCCGCGGCGGTTATCAAATTTTTGCTGGGTAAATTCTTTAAACTTATCTAGTAATACTTCATCGGTTCTGTATTTACTCCACATATGGGCATCTCCCGGCAGCATCCCATCAAAAGGGATTACTTTCCGTCCTCCGTTTTCGTTGCATAGTTCCATCCATATCCGTGAGTTTTCTACATCACCTTCACTGATGATGCCATTACCAAACTTTGCTTTGTCAGTAGTGGCTATTTCATTTACATTGGCAATCATTACTTCGTTACCAATAATATAGTGGCTTAAATAATTTACATTATCAATGCATACATTATCACCAAAATCGCAACTAATGATGGTGCTGTTATATAAACCAACAGACATTCTCAGGTTATGAAATTCAAGGTAGAGTGGTTCAAGATTGCCAATACGTACCAACCCAAAAAACTTACAGTTCTTTACCAGTTCTGCATTAAAAGATTGCGAAACAAAAATAAGGTCCCAGTTATCGGAAGTATTTAGGTTGTGCACCAGCACTTCAATTTCATGCGAAGTTAATTTGCGGTATACAGTATCAACTGTGTTTTGAATATTCCGGAGATAGTATTCATCCTTGCCGGCAGGAATATATTTTTCTTCTATAAAATTATATCCCAGTTTATTTACGGAATGTTTCTTAATGATGTTCATTCAAAATAGTTAGGGTTAAAAATTATCCATTATCATTCTACTGTTACACTTTTTGCCAGGTTCCTCGGTTTATCAACATCAACCCCTTTGGCTATGCCAACATAATAGGATAATAATTGCAGGGGAATACAACTTAGCATCGGCGCCATGATTTCATCTGCAGGCGGTACAAAAAATACATCATCTGCCAACCCCGGAATTACATCATCACCTTCAGAAATTATGGCGATCACTTTTCCCTTACGTGCTTTAATTTCCTGTATGTTACTGATAATTTTTTCGTGGTAACTATCCTTTGTGGCTACAAATACTACCGGTAAAGTTTCTGTTACCAAGGCAATGGGGCCATGTTTCATTTCTGCAGCAGGGTAGCCTTCTGCATGTATATAGCTTATTTCTTTCAGCTTTAAAGCGCCTTCCAATGCAATCGGGAAGTTGTACCCACGCCCAAGGAATAATGCATCTGTAGCACCCTTATATTTTTCTGCAATTATTTTTAAAATATCTGCATTTTTTAATAAAGCTTCTACTTTTTCGGGTATCGCTTCCAGTTCAAATAATAATTTGCTGTAACGGTCGTCTGAAATGGTGCCTTTTTCTTTGGCAATTTTTAATGCCATCATGGTAAGTACTGCCAACTGGCCGGTAAAAGCCTTGGTGCTTGCTACACCAATTTCGGGGCCTGCATGCGTATAGGCGCCCCCGTGACTTAATCTTGCAATAGAAGAACCAACTGCATTTACAATACCAAAAATAATGGCACCCTGTTCTTTTGCTTTTTCAATGGCCACCAGCGTATCTGCGGTTTCGCCGCTTTGCGAAATGGCAATGATAATATCGCCTTTATTGATAACAGGGTTTCGGTACCGGAACTCAGATGCATATTCCACCTCAACCGGTATCCTGCATAATTCTTCAATAACATATTCTGCTACCAAACCTGCATGCCAGCTTGTGCCGCAGGCTACAATAATAATACGCTGTGCTGTTTTAAATGCTTCAATATTATTCTGTACGCCACTCATGGTAATTGTTCCTGCTGCAGCGTCTAATCGGCCCCGTAAGCAATCATGTATGGTGCTGGGTTGTTCAAAAATTTCCTTCAGCATAAAATGATCGTAACCACCCATTTCAATTGCGGCCAGTTCCATATCAAGTTTGGTGATAAAGGGAGTTATTTTTTCATTACCCAAATTTTTAAGAATTAGTTCATCTGGTTTTACAATAGCCAGTTCATAGTCGTTTACGTACACAACCTCTTTGGTATATTCCAGCATCGGAGAGGCATCACTGCCTAAAAAATGTTCGCCTTTGCCAACACCAATCACCAGCGGACTGCCTTTTCTTGCTGCAATGATGGTACCCGGGTTATCTTCATCAATTAATAAAATGCAATAGGCGCCTGTAACTCTTTTCAATGCTACCCTGATGGCTTCTTCCAGGCTGCAGTTGTTATTTTGTTTTATATCCTCAATAAAATTCAACAGTACTTCAGTATCGGTATCACTTGTAAAATTGTATCCTTTATTTACAAGGTCTTTTTTTAGCTGTATGTAATTTTCAATAATGCCATTGTGTATCATGGCTAATTTGCCGCTTTTGGATGTATGCGGATGTGCATTTCTGTCGTTAGGCTCGCCATGCGTAGCCCATCTTGTATGGCCAATGCCTGTATTTGCATGAAGATCTTTGCCAACAATAAACTCTTCCAGTTCAGCAACACGCCCTTTCTTTTTATATACTCTTAAACCGCCATTAAGTAACGCTACACCTGTGCTGTCGTAGCCACGGTATTCTAATCTTTTTAAGCCTTTAATTACAATGGGGTAAGCTTCTCTGGGTCCGGTATATCCTACAATTCCACACATATTTTATTTTTTATTTTTTGAGCCCGGCAAAAGAATATTTTATAAGCTTCATAGGCGTCGCACCCTTGTACCAAATAATAACAAGGAGCTTTTACAAGAGCGGCCGGGATAAATTAATATTGCAAATTAATAAAATGTAGCCAATAAAATAGTTAATTCACTTGCAGTAGCAATATCCAAAGAGCTTTACTACATTTAAGTTATAAACTTTCAGTAATAAAATATTTTTTATTGCTATCTGCATTTTGTATGACCCAATTTTTAGTAATTACACAAAACGCGGTACCTGCACCTGAAACAATTATTTATTTAGTGCGGCATGCAGAAAAGGAAAAAGGAGATGACCCTTTACTAACAGAAGCAGGAAAACAACGTGCAGGAGATTTAATGCGTACATTTAAAGACAAACAGCTGCAACGAATTTATGTAACTCAATATCGCCGCACACAAATGACCGCAGATAGTTTGCATATTCAGTTGGGCATCGATACCGTACATTACTTGGCAGATACTACGGGCAATAGTTTGCTTGAAAAAATAAAAGCAAACAACGATTTTTGGAAATCTATGCTGGTAATAGGGCATACCAATACTTTGCCCTTTATTATTGAAAAATTAGGTGTAGCAAAACAGGCAATCCCTGTTATTGAAGACAATGAATTTGATTATTTATTTACAGTAAGGCTTACAAAACAAGGGGCAGCACTTACCATCAGCAAGTATGGCGTTAAACTGCTGATAAAAGCTGCCGGTACATCCATGCAGCCCTTACAATAAAATTCCTTTTAAAAACAGGTAGGCCACAGAAAAATAAATGATAAGCCCTGTAACATCAACCAGTGTTGCAACAAATGGCGCAGAACTTACGGCAGGGTCGGCGCCTAATCTTTTTAAAATAAGTGGTAACATTGATCCGGTAATGGTACCCCAAAGTACCACGCCTACCAGCGATACGCCTACACTAATGGCCACCAGTAACCAATGGATTCCATAGAGATCCTGCAAAATACCATGACTCATTAATACATGCCAGAGGCAAATTCTTATAAAGCCGATAAGACCAAGAATGCCCCCTAATGTTAACCCGCTAAAAATCTCCCTGCGCATTACACGCCACCAGTCTGCCAGTGAAACTTCGCCAACGGCCATTGCCTGTATGATGAGTGTTGAAGCCTGTGAACCACTGTTACCGCCACTTGAAGCTATCAATGGCATAAACATTACCAACACAGTTGCCCTTGATATCTCATCATTAAAATATGCCAATGCAGTTGCTGTTAACAGTTCGCCAAAAAAAAGTACAATCAGCCAACCTGCCCTTTTTTTCATCAGTTTTAAAAAAGGCGTATCAAGATATGGTTCATCCAAAGCCTCTGTACCGCCCATCTTTTGCATGTCTTCGCTAAACTCCTCACTGGCAACCCACAACACATCATCAATGGTAACTATGCCCAGTAATTTATTGCTTTTACTTACAACGGGCAGGGCTACACGATTATTCATTTTAAATACTTCGTTGGCTACTTCCTGATCATCTTCCGCGTGTAAAGTAATTACTCTGCCATCCATTAATTCATTTACTTTTTTTTCTGCCGATGCCATGATAAAATCCTTTATCCGTATATCATCCAGCAATTCCCCTTTGTCATTTATCACATAAATTACATCGATTGTTTCGCTGTTTTTGGCATATTTCCGGATGGTGTTCAATACGCCTTCTACGGTATCATGCTCGTACACATAAATATAATCCGGTGTCATCAGCCTTCCCACACTTCCTTCGGGGTAACCTAATAACGAAAGGGTTATTTTTCTTTCTTCGGGGTTGAGTGTTTTCACTAATTCTCTTACTGCATTGCTGTGTAATTCACTTAAAAAAGCTGTACGGTCATCTGGAGGTAATTCGTTTAGTAATTCCGCAGTTTTAAAAGCAGGTAAATTTTTAACGATCCTTTTTTGGGTAGATAGTTCAAGTATTTTAAATAAGCTGGCAGCCCGGTGTATGGAAAGATGGCTGATGATCTGGGTCTCAAATTCCTCGTTGACTTCTATAAGTTCGGCTACATCACTGATATTTTGATTATTTAAAAAATCCTGTATCTGTAGTTTATCTTCTGAAGCAATTACTTTTTCAAACTGATCTTGTATTGATATTTCGTCTACTTCTAAAGGCATATGTAAGTTGTTTTTGCCGTTAAGGCGTTTAGACGTTTTTTGTTTTTAGGATAGCAGGCCTTTTAAGCATTCCTAGTTTTAAATTTTTAAAAAACGCCTAAACGTCTAAACAGCACTACCCATAAAAACGCCTAAACGGCAAAAAAAATGTAAATTTCCTTTTAACTATCTTGCAAATTACTCCATTTAAGTTAACTAAAAAGTATGTTGCTTCCCCATTTGTATATTGATACTGTTTCCGGCAAGGGTAGGGGCGTATTTACCAAAAAGGCGATACCGGGCAATACTGTTGTAGAAATATCGCCTGTTATTGTGATGAGTAAGGCAGACAGGCAAAGCCTTGATAAAACTCTTTTGCACGATTATATTTTTGAATGGGGAACCTTAAAAGATAAGTGCTGTATGGCTCTGGGCCTTGTGCCGATGTACAACCACAGTTACAAAAGTAATTGTGAGTACTTTATGGATTTTGATAATGATACTATTTCCGTTAAAACCGTAAGGGATATTAAGAAGGGAACTGAATTAACCATCAATTATAATGGCGATTGGAATGATCCGGCGAAATTATGGTTTGAAGTAAGTAAATAAAAAAACCATTGCTAATTTTAAACAATTATTTTAAAACTAAAACTGAGGTACCAGTAATAATCAAAATATATAATTATGCATATTATTAAAACAGCATTGCTTTCTTATGGCATGAGCGGAAAAATATTTCATGCTCCTTTTATTGCTGCTCATCCCGGATTTCAACTGCTGGGCTCATGGGAAAGAAGCCAAAAAAAAATACAGGAAGATTACCCGGATGCAATATCTTATCCAACACTGGAGGCAGTATTGGCAGATGAAAGTATTGAACTGGTAATTATAAATACGCCTAACAATACGCATTTTGATTATGCCACTAAGACCTTGCTTGCCAACAAACACATAGTTGTTGAAAAAGCATTTACTACAACAGTATCAGAAGGTATGTCATTAAAAGCATTGGCTGATAAGCAGCAAAAGAAAATAAGTGTGTACCAAAACCGGCGGTACGATAGCGATTTTAGAACGGTACAAAACATTATCGAAGAAAAATTGTTAGGAGAAATCGTGGAAGCAGAATTTCATTACGATCGTTTTAAACCAATAGTGGGCCCTAAACTTCATAAGGAAACAGCTGGCCCCGGTGCCGGGCTGTTAATGGATCTTGGGCCACACTTAATAGATGCAACATTGTGTTTATTTAGTTTGCCCAAAGCGGTTTTTGCCGATATCCGGGTAACAAGGCCCTTATCAAAAGTAGATGACTGGTTTGATTTGCTCTTGTACTACCCGTCTTTCAGGGTTAGATTAAAAGCAAGCGGTTTTGTAAAAGAGGCAATTCCTGCCAATATTATTCACGGCTGTAATGGTTCTTTTATTAAACCGAAAGCGGATGTTCAGGAAGCTGATTTGTTAGCAGGTAAAAAGCCAGGAGATATTAACTGGGGTATTGAGCCAGAGTCAGGATATGGATTATTGCATACAGAAAAGGACGGTGTTGTTGTAAAAGAACATATACTTTCCACCAAGGGAAACTATGGTGATTATTATGAAGGAGTTTACCAGGCACTTACAACTGCAAAGCCAATGCCCGTTAGTGCACAGGACGGTATTAACACAATAATCATTATAGAAGCAGCTGTAAAAAGCTGTGCAAAAAAAAGAGTTGTAGAACTTTAACCTCCCTAAAATAATAAATTAAAAATTTAACAAACAAAAATCAATGTTTAAACATTAAATGTTGTATCTTGTAGTCAAATTATAAAAATATGGCAACAAAAACATGGGCAATAGACCCCACACACAGTGAAGTACATTTTAAAATTAAACACCTGATGATTACGAATGTTACAGGCAGCTTTGATATTTTTCAGGCTTCAGTAGTAACAGAAGAAGAAGATTTTTCTACTGTAAAAGTCAGTTTCACTGCTGATATAGATTCTATTTCCACAGGTAACGAACAAAGGGATGGCCATTTAAAAAGTGCAGACTTTTTTGATGGGGCTACATACCCTCAAATTAAATTTACAGCTACAAAAGCAGAAAAAGTAGACAATGATGGTTCTTATGAACTGTACGGCGATTTAACTATTCGTGATGTCACAAAAAGCGTAAAATTAGCGGTTGAGTTTGGTGGCGTTGTTAAGGATATGTACGGCAATACCAAGGCTGGCTTTACCATTAATGGTAAAATAAACCGTAAAGATTTTGGATTAACATGGAGCGGTGTTACAGAAGCCGGTGGAATAGTAGTAAGTGATGAAGTAAGGATTATAAGTGAAATTCAATTGATAGAACAGGCATAGTTTTTTCGGGTCAATTGTAAAAAATTGATATAAAAAAATGTCACTTTATTTTAATGTGACATTTTTTTTATTGATGTGTTGTTGCATGTTTTACAACGCAAATAAATTGTAATGGAAGGGTGATAAACATTAACTCATCACCCAGGCAATGCAGTTATTATTAAAAAATAAAAGATGCACCTGAAGTGTAATCGGATTATTTTTTAAAACGGTACAATTGGCAATGCCGACATTACCGGTTAAAGAAATTTTATCAATATGCAGGTGTTCTTTAAAATCAACCTCGCCATCGCCATACCATTTATATAAAGATTCTTTGATGCTCCATGCTCCTGTAAGCAGCGAATCATGCAGCAGCTCAATGGAAGAATCTTCAATTGCCTCAATGATAGCCTGTTCCTTATTGGATAAAAACTTATGTTTTACCCTTGCAACTTTTTCAGTTACCATCTCAATATCTACCCCAACTCTTTTAGTACTGCTGACCATTACCGCTGCATAATGGCCGCAATGTGAAATGGAGAAGTGATACGCTTCATTTTCCAAAAAAGGTTTTCTTGTATCTGCAATCCGTATCAGGGTATAGGGAAAATCTGGATATAATTCTTTTAATAAATACCTGCCGGCCAGGTGTTGCAACTGTTTATGCGGATGTGTGATTTGTGTTTGCAAGGGAACATATCGTAAAAAAAAATCCTTTTCTTCGGCTATATGCCAAACACCTAATTTTGTTGTAAGGTTGATATTTTGTTGATAAACGAGCGGCATTACAAAAATTGAATTGAAAGTTTGACTATCGAATATTTTATTTTTACAAAATAACAATTAAACATTTTTATA
>JAYVZR010000168.1:0-2050 GCA_043783135.1 Ferruginibacter sp.
GCCGCCATTCCTGTACCAACAATTTCAGCTAAAATCGTTGCACCTCTTTCCTGTGCAGATTTTAAACTTTCAACTATCAATGCACCTGCACCTTCGCCAATTACAAAGCCATCTCTCCTTACATCAAACGGCCTGGAGGCGGCTGGTGGATTTTTGTTGTTTGTTGACAATGCTTTGGATGCATTAAAACCACCAATAGAACTTTCATTAATGGGTGCTTCAGAACCGCCGGTAATAATCATATCCGCTTTTCCCAGGCGAATGTAATTGCAGGCATCAATAATGGCATTGTTGGATGAAGCACAGGCGGAAACAGTAGAAAAATTAAGCCCCCGTAATCCATGCCTGATAGAAATAATTCCTGAAGGAATGTCCGCAATTATTTTGGGTATAAAGTAAGGATTAAACCTCGGCTGCTTGTTTCCTTTTACAAAGTCTTCCACCTGCTCCTGGAAAGTTTGTATACCGCCATTACCAGAACCCCAAATGACACCAACTTTATTTCTGTTTAATTTTTCAAAATCAATGCCGGCATTTTTTATTGCTTCATCTGCTGCTGCTACTGCATACTGTGTAAACAAATCGTATTTACGGGCTTCATTCTTTTCAAAATAATCAGCCGGGTTAAACCCTTTTACTTCTGCAGCAAATTTTGTTTTAAAATAAGTTGTATCAAACTTTGTAATCAGGCCAACGCCACTGCGTCCGGCAATAATATTCTGCCAGAATATATCAACAGTGTTACCTAAAGGTGTTATTGCACCCATTCCCGTTACCACCACTCTTTTTAATTCCTTTATCATGTTAATCCCTTTTTATTTTTTACTAACCAGGATAACCAGCATCAAATACCTGCTTCTTTTATTTTTGCCTTTAATGCTTTAACTTCTTCTTCCAACTGCACCATGCGATTTCACTGTGGCGCAAATGCCTGCTCAATTTCTTCCGCTGAATATCTTGGAATAATGTGTTGCGGACAGTTCCAGTCGTATGCTTCAATATTCAATATCATCATCCGCTCTGGCTTAAACTTATAATCACTTAAATCCAGCAAATCATACAATGCGGGGTTATCTTTTAACTCAACAATCTCTGCTTTCGCAAAAATTTTCAACCTTGCCCTTGCAGGATAATCTACCATTATTAGAGCCACATTATTATTGGTAGCAAGGTTACCGACAGTTATGTATTGCATGTTGCCTTTAAAATCAATAAAGCCTATCCGCTTTGAATCCAGCACTTTTAAAAAACCTTTCGGTCCGCCACGATGCTGTATGTAAGGGAACCCATTCTCTCCAATACTAGCCATATAGAAACTATCCCGCTGTGCTATAAAATCTACCTCGTTATCCGTTAAGCCATCAATGTAGGTATCCCTTTCCATCCTGGCATAAGTTGCCCTGCTACCTAATTTTTCCTGCATTTCTTTTACTGCATCAGAATATGCGATTGCTGCAAAATTCTTCGCCATAGTATTGATTTTTATAGATCAGCTTTTTAGTTACCTATTTGGCATTGTCATTTTCAACCGATTGTTCAGTTTCAATTTTATTGCTCAGTGTATCCGGATTATCAATGGCTTTAGCTATTTGGCAGGCTTTAACTTCCTGCCCTAAAACAGCATCCCACATACTATCTCCACATTCATCTGCAATAACAATTGGCTCTTCTGTCTTTTTGTCTTTTTCGTTTTCTGCATCATTTTTCATAACAATAATTTTTTACGAGTTATAACTTTCTTTCAGATTCAAGTATGGGTAAATCATTAATGCTGGCATAGCGCTTTCTCATTAATCCGTTTTCATCAAACTCCCAGTTTTCATTTCCATAAGCCCTGAACCATTGCCCTTCAACATTCTGGTATTCATACTCAAACCTAACTGCCATGCGGTTTTCACGAAAGCCCCACAGTTCCTTTTTGAGTTTATAATTTAATTCTCTATCCCACTTGCCTTTTAAAAATTCTTTTACAGCTTCCCGCCCATTAATAAAGTCTGTGCGATTGCGCCATTCGGTGTCAATCGTATAGGCCATACAAACCCTTTCCGGG
>JAYVZR010000169.1:0-2050 GCA_043783135.1 Ferruginibacter sp.
CCTTGCCTTCCACCAGTCATCATAATTTGGGTGAGCCATTAATTCTTTCCAAAATGCAATACTATCACCCAGATATTTTGTAAGGTTTTGTACACTTCCTGCCTGCAGGTAAAATTTATAATTATCGTGTGTGGTATAATCAAAATTCAGGGGTTCAACAGTAGTTGGTTTGGGGTGTGGCTTGCCAAATACAGAATAAAATGCAAAGGCATCCGATTGAAAAAAAGCGCCATTATGGTGAAAGTCGTCGCCCAAAAACCAGTTAGTAACAGGCGCCTGCGGGCTCACCGCTTTTAATGCAGGGTGATTGCTTGCCGCAGCCATGGTACTGTAAAAACCGGGGTACGAAATACCTTCGATACCCACATTGCCATTATTGCCCGGTATGTTTTTTATCAACCAGTCAATGGCATCATACGTGTCGCTGGCTTCATCAATTTCTTTGCCTTTTTTGCTGGCATTGAATGGCCTTACATCCATAAACTCCCCTTCGCTCATCCAGCGGCCACGCACATCCTGTATTATTATTATGTATCCTTCCCTGAAATATTTTTTTTGATACGAATACCAAAATTGCCTGAATATATTTTCGCCGTAGGGCGCACAGGAATAAGGTGTACGTGTCATCAGTATCGGGTGCTTCTCACTGTTATCTTTCGGTATATAGACAGCCGTGAAAAGTTTTATACCATCCCGCATGGGAATCGTTATTTCTTTTTTTGTATAATTATTTACTATCCACGCAGAGTCTTCGTTTTGGGCTATTGCATTGTATGAAATAATTACAAGCAGAAATAAGCATATTTTTTTCATAACGATTAATTTATTGGTCATAAAAATAAGCTCAAAATTTTATAGAGCGGAAAATTTTTTTCGCACCCCTGTAGGTTATGTAGCTGGCCATAGCAACATTATGCAGACCTTATATGAATTATAAAAGGTTTTTGTCCGGGCTGCAAAGCTATTTTGGTCATCGTTGCGTTGTTAATCCCGATAGTATATCGTATCGGGATGCACTCTTATACCCTATAACTCTGGTGAGCCTTTTACTATATTCCTAAAAATGCTGTTCCCTTTAAACACAGCAAATATTTGGTTATATTTAAGGATGGAAAAAATAAGCCTGCAGGTTTTTATACACCGTAACCAGGAATGTATAGGGATTTTTTTTGCCAAAAATGATTTACTAAATATTGCCTTAAAAAAAATACAACAAATAAAATGGAGCCAAACGCATAAATGCTGGTGGCTGCCATTATGTAAAGAAAATTATGCTGCTATTATAAAAGCAACCGGAAGCATAACAAATATAGAAACAGGCGAACTAAAAAACTACCTGGAAAAGAAAAATAAAATAACAGCCGGCAAACCACCTGTAAAAGAAAATACCAGTAAGCCAACTACTATTTTGCCCACAGCAGCAGTATGGCAAATAAGCAATGATAATTTAACTGCGCTGGAGCAGTATGTACAACAGTTAAAATTAAAAGCCTACAGCCCATCCACCATACGCACCTACCGCAACGAGTTTGTACAATTGCTGCAGCTGCTAAAAAATAAACCTGTAAATAACCTTACAGCAGAAGATATAAAAAGATACATGGTATTTGCCATGGATAAACAAGGCATTAGCGAAAACACTGCCCACAGCAGATTGAACGCATTAAAATTTTATTTTGAACAGGTGCTTGGCAGGGAAAAGTTTTTTTGGGAAATACCGAGGCCAAAGAAACCTTTACAACTACCCAAACTGCTTAATGAAGAAGAAATACGAAAGCTTTTTAATGCTTTAACCAATAAGAAACACAAAGCAATGTTATTTACTGCTTACAGTGCCGGGCTAAGAGTAAGTGAAATTGTAAACCTAAAAATTGCAGACATTGACAGTAAACGCATGCAAATATTTATAGAACGAGCTAAAGGTAAAAAAGACCGTTATGTAAATCTCAGCCCTGTAGTGCTGGATATTTTAAGAAAATATATAAAATCATACCTGCCAGCGCCCCGCATTTATTTATTTGAGTCGGAGCAAACCCTGGAAGCCTATCCC
>JAYVZR010000170.1:0-5671 GCA_043783135.1 Ferruginibacter sp.
ATATTTTGTTGATAAACGAGCGGCATTACAAAAATTGAATTGAAAGTTTGACTATCGAATATTTTATTTTTACAAAATAACAATTAAACATTTTTATACAACAATTTATTACAACCAATGATCCTTAGCGACACAAGAATTTTAGAAGAAATAGCATGTGGTACCATAAAAATAGAACCTTATACAAGAGATTGCCTGGGTAGCAACAGCTACGATGTGCATTTGGGAAAATACCTTGCCACCTATATTGATAAAGAACTTGATGCCAAAAAGCATAATACCATTCACCATTTCGAAATTCCTGATGAAGGGATTTTACTGCTGCCTCATGAATTTTACCTGGGCGTTACAGAAGAGTATACAGAAACACATGCACATGTTCCTTTTTTGGAAGGAAAATCATCTACGGGCCGTCTTGGTATTGATATTCATGCAACAGCTGGTAAAGGCGATGTTGGTTTTTGCGGCAACTGGACCCTTGAGATTTCGGTAAAGCAACCTGTAAGAGTGTACAAGGGCATGCCAATCGGGCAATTAATTTATTTTCCGGTAGATGGAGAAATTGAAGTTAAGTACAACCAGAAAAAAAATGCCAAATACAGCGGGCAGCCGAATAAGCCTGTAGAAAGTATGATGTGGAAGAATGAATTTTAATTAAGCCGCCAGATATAAAAATTTAAAAGAGAAGCAAAGCTTACCCAAAAAATATATGGTACCAATAACCAGGAAGCGGTACTGGAAATTTTTCCAAACCATATGATTGTAAACAATATCATTAACCACAGGGCAATGATATCTGCAAAAGCCCATCCCGGTTGTTTTGCATAAAAGAAAATAAAAGACCACAAAAAATTTAGCGTTAACTGAACAGCAAATAAAATAATGGCTGTTTGTTTAACAGTTCTGTCTGCTTCAGTTTTCCAGATAAGGTATAATGCAATACCCATCATAATATACAGCGCCGTCCAAACCGGTGCAAATAACCAGTTAGGGGGATTAAAAGATGGTTTATTTGCCATAGCATACCAGCCATTAACGCCCGATACAGTAAAAAATCCTGCAATACCACCAACAAGTAATGGAATGGCAATTGATATTAATAATTTCATAGTCTAAATTACAGAATCCCGGACTGCTAAATTATAGTTCATTGTATTTTTTGTAGTATGCAATTAAAAGGCCTGTTACTTCATCGTAACTTAAAACACCCGATGGTTGTTGGTTGCTTTGTAAATACTTTCCATACATCCATCTTATAACTGGCTCAACCGGGTTATGGTGCTTTATGTAGAAATCGTTTAATTCTTTCAAATCGTCTTTTACAGATGGCAACAGTTGATGAGCCAATGATTTGGCTGCAGCGGAATCAACGGAGTAAAGATTTCTGTTAGCATATAAAAACAAATCAAGGTAAACAGAGTAAAGAAATATACTGTCTTTTGATGCTGAGGCCGCAAGATATCCTACAAAATTGGCCTCCTTTTCTTTTGCATAACCAAGCTGGTGAGCTATTTCGTGACAGGTGGTATAGGGTTGCAAAAATTTAGGTACGGTGGTATTTACCTGGGCCTCACCGGTAAAAGGATTATAG
Source organism: Ferruginibacter sp. (assembly GCA_043783135.1). GTDB lineage: Bacteria > Bacteroidota > Bacteroidia > Chitinophagales > Chitinophagaceae > Ferruginibacter. Next base: position 1,592 of record JAYVZR010000170.1, read on the forward strand.
TAACCGGTAAAACCAATATAATTTCCCAGCCACCCCCATAAAGATATTTTAACACTTGGGTTATTATATTGTAAAAAACTATATTTTTTGCTAACTAAAGAATAGGCCTCTACAGAACTTTTAAAAATTCCCTTGCTTGATAATATCACAGCCGGAGCTTTTATAATAGCAGCTTTGCTTTCATTTACTTTTTGCAATAAAATATTACTGATGGTTTTTAAATCCTGGGGCGAATATTTTTCCATTTTTAACCCTAGCTGTACCGCAATACCCTGTCGATCGTAATTAATACCCCACAAAATGTTGAATACAATGTAAATAATAAGTAAAACAATAAAAATTTTAGATAATTTTTTTAAACAAACCTGCGATGAAACCTGTTTTTTCAACAAAATTTTCAAACCTTTTATAAGTTTCCATAAAAGCCATATAGCCAGAATACCATAAAAAATATCACCCAGGCTAAATGGCAGCCACCCTGTTAACCATCTAAAAACACTGCCAATATAGGGGTATAGGCCAGTAGAATAATATTGCTCTGTTACAACAGCATCGGCAGAAAACAAGCGAATAACAACTGCCAGAACCAATAAGCAACCAGCAAACAACCATTTCTTTTTATACAGCATAAACCTTAAAAATAAAGAAAAACAACGGCTACCAAAGTTTTAGTGAATAATTTGATATTAATTGTACAAAATTAACCTAAAAAACTTACCTTTGCCGTCCTTTAAACCTGAGGTAATGGGAAAAAGAAAGGCAATTGAGATAGCTTTTGTGGGTTTAAAGCCCGGAATTCATGAGTTTACTTTTAAAGTTGAAGACTTGTTCTTTGCAGAAGCAGCAACAAGGGATTTTGCCAATTGTACAGCTACTGTTAAGTTACAACTGGACAAAAAAAGCAGTTTTATGCTGCTTAAATTTGAGGTGGGGGGAAAGGCGGATGTAGCGTGTGACAGGTGTGGAAACCAACTGACAAAAGATCTTTGGGATGAGTTTAATATGCTGGTGAAAATGGTGGATAACCCGGAAGAAATGAACCAGCAGGAAGAAAATCCGGATGTTTTTTACATTTCTAAAACAGAAAGCCATTTATACCTGAACGATTGGATTTATGAGTTTGTAAGTTTAAGTGTACCGGTTCAGAAATTGTGCAGTGAAGAGGAATTGGGCGGTCCAAAATGTAATAAAGAAGTGCTGGAGAAATTGAAAGACATGGAAGCAAATGATGATGCCAATAATGCCAATGCCATCTGGAAGGGATTGGAAAAATTTAAGAAAAAATAAGCAGAATAATTAATTTATAAAAACAACTAAAATTTACAGATATGCCAAATCCGAAACGACGCCATTCGCAGCAACGCAGCGCAAAGAGAAGGACGCATTATAAAGCAAGTGAAACTACTTTAACAGTAGATAAAACCACAGGCGAAACACATGTACGCCATCGTGCTCATGTAAGCGAAGGAAAATTATACTACAAAGGACAAGTGGTAGCTGAAAAAGCACCGCTAAAAGCATAATATTTTTCAAATCCTGAATTCTAAGTTCTACATTCGATTATTGAATGCAGGACTTAGAATTTTTTATTTAATGAATATACACTATGAATATTGCCCTTGATATGATGGGTGGCGATTTTGCCCCACTGGAAGCAGTAAAAGGTATTGTATTATTTTTGGCCGAAGTAAATGAAGATATTTCATTGACACTTATTGGCGACGAAACCATGGTGAAAGAGTTGCTGGATTCTCATGGTATTTCTTTAGCAAAAATTACTGTTGTACATGCTTCTCAGGTAATTGAAATGCACGAGCATCCTACCAAAGCATTTCGGGAGAAACAACAATCTTCTATTTCCATTGGATTTAATTTATTGGCATCAGGTAAAACTGATGCATTTATCAGTGCAGGTAATACCGGTGCAATGATGGTGGGCGCATTGTTCAGCATCAAGGCAATTGAAGGGGTTAGCCGCCCAACAATTGGCGCTTATATGCCAAGAGAAAACGGCACATTGGGTTTGCTGCTGGATGCAGGTATTAATTCAGATTGTAAGCCTGAAAATCTATCACAGTTTGCTACGCTGGGTTCATTATATGCCGAGCATATACTTGGTTTTGAAAATCCTAAAGTGGGGCTTTTAAATATCGGAGAAGAAGAAGGCAAAGGTAACCTGCTGGCCCAGGCAGCCTACCCGTTATTAAAAGAAAATAAGAACATTAATTTTATAGGCAATATCGAAGGCCGTGATATTTTAATAGATAAAGCAGATGTAATAGTATGCGAAGGTTTTACCGGAAATGTGGTGCTTAAAATGGCTGAAAGCGTTTACGACCTGGTAAAAAGAAGAGGTGTACACGATGAGCATTTTGATCGTTTTAATTTTGAAATATATGGCGGGGTACCGGTATTGGGCGTAGCCAAACCGGTTATTATTGGCCATGGTATATCTCACGCCATTGCTTTTAAAAATATGATACTGATAGCCAAAAAAATGATTGAAAAAGAGCTGATGCAGAAAATAACGGATATCTTTAATGCACAGGCATAATCTCTCTCAAAAATTATCCATATAGATTTTTCGTGCCTCAATTACAAATTAAAAGAGGATATTTTGAGATGTCATCAGGGAGATTTAACCGAGGAGCAATTCTACAAATTCTCAAACATATCTTTCGTCATTCTTTCCAGATTAAAATCTTCTTTCCAGTCCCAGTCATTTCTTGCTACACTATCATCGATACTCTGCGGCCAGCTGTTGGCTATCTGTTGCCTGTAATCGGGTTTGTAAGAAATAGAAAATTCGGGAATATGCTTTTTTATTTCCGCAGCAATTTCTTTTGGCGAAAAACTCATTCCTGAAATATTATAAGAAGTACGGATTTTTATTTTTGCTTCGGGTGCTTCCATTAATTCGATGGTAGCTTTAATGGCATCAGGCATATACATCATGGGCAAATAAGTATCTTCCTGCAAAAAACATTCGTATTTTTTTTCTTCCATCGCTTCATGAAATATTTCTACTGCATAATCAGTAGTGCCTCCACCGGGCGCACTTTTGTAACTTATCAAACCGGGATAACGAATGCTTCTTACATCCAAACCCCATCGCTGGTAATAATAATTACACCAGAATTCGCCGGCATATTTACTGATGCCATAAACAGTTATGGGTTCAATAATAGTTTGCTGCGGACAATTTTTTTTGGGTGATGTGGGCCCAAAAACAGCAATAGAACTGGGCCAGTATACCTTGTGTATTTTTTCTTCTTTCGAAATATCCAGCACGTTCAACAGGCTTTGCATATTTAAACTCCAGGCAAGATTTGGATTTTTTTCGCCGGTGGCAGAAAGTATCGCTGCCAGCAAATAAATCTGAGTAATATTTTGCCGTATCACCTGTACGTGCAGCATTTCTTTATTCATTACATCCATGCTTACATAAGGGCCGGTACCTTTTAGCAGGTCATTTTCTTCACGCAGATCACTGGCTACTACATTGGCATTACCGTATATTTTTCTTAATGCTAAAGTCAGCTCAACTCCTATTTGCCCGCTGGCACCGATCACTAAAATTTTCTCTCTGATCATTTTTTACAATCGTTTATTTAAAAAACAAATGTAATAAGAAAAACGCTCTGCAACATTTCCGCCTATTGCTCAATTAATCCGCCAGTTAATCAATATAGATAGGGGATACTTATTTATTAAAATATTTTCAGTGTCCATATTTCTGAGAAAGTAAATAAAAGCTAACGATTCCTAAATCTCTAAACATGAAAAGTTTTTACAAGCAGGCAATGCTGATTTTATTGTTTAGCCTTACAACAAGATGCACAATGGGACAGGCTAAGCTGGTGGTAAATGGCGGAGTTATTGCCATTACCAACGGGGCTGCACTGGTTATTGATAATCCAGATAATACGGCCATTACTATTATTGGTTCCGGATATATTAAAAGCGAAGGAATAGATAATAAAATTATATGGAGCATTGGCCCCGGTAATGGAAATACATATACAGTTCCTTTTGGAAATGCTGCAAACTATTTGCCTTTACAGTTTAATGCTGCATCAG
>JAYVZR010000171.1:0-5652 GCA_043783135.1 Ferruginibacter sp.
CCTTCCAGGAAAATAAATAATTCAATGGAAGCAGATGGAATGTTAAATGAAGATGTGTTGCCTGCCGCAGACCTTTCCATACAAGAAGATATTGTTAAGACAGACAATAAGCGAAATACTTTAAAAGGAGATGGAGGGATGTTGAATATCCAATTAGAGGTTAATCCTTCGGCAAACCATGATTTGCAAATTATCGAAAAAGAAATACCTGTGGCAGACGAAAAGTTGAAATTGAGCAGGGGAGAAGAAGCGATAGAAAAAAATATTTTTACCAAGGAAAACGATTTGACTTATAATACAAATAATAAAGCCGTAAATAAAAATAATACTCCTGCTCTTGCACTGGAAATTAAAACGCCAGAGTTTAAAGCCGAACAGGAAGAGCCTGTCATAAAAACTCAGAAGTCTACAACAATTGATACTCCATACGATCCAATCCTTGACCTGCGGGATTATAAATATCCAAAGCTGGATTTGTTAGAAGCACATGGCAGTGAAAAAATTATACAAGATCCTGCAGAATTGGAAACCAACAAAAACCAGATCATCAACACCCTGAAAAATTATGATATAAATATTCAAAAAATTTCTGCTACAGTTGGCCCAACTGTTACTTTGTACGAAATAATTCCAGCGGCCGGGGTAAGGATTTCAAGGATAAAAAACCTGGAAGACGATATTGCTTTAAGCCTTGCTGCATTGGGTATACGTATTATTGCACCTATACCCGGTAAGGGCACCATCGGTATCGAAGTGCCAAATGCCAAGAAGACCATTGTAAGCATGCGCACTTTACTCGATAGTGACAAGTTTAAACAAAACAATTTTTCTTTGCCCATCGCTATCGGAAAAAAAATAAATAACGAAAATTTTATTGTTGATCTTGCCAGTATGCCGCACTTATTGATGGCTGGGGCAACGGGTCAGGGTAAATCGGTTGGATTAAATGCAATACTTGTTTCATTATTGTATAGTAAACATCCCTCTCAACTAAAATTTGTTTTGGTTGATCCAAAGAAAGTAGAATTAAGTATTTATAAAACAATTGAAAAACATTTTCTTGCAAAATTGCCTGGTGAAGAAGATGCCATTATAACTGATACAAAAAAAGTAGTTCATACCCTTAATGCATTGTGTATTGAAATGGATAACCGCTATGATTTGTTGAAAGAGGCCGGTTGCCGTAATATCAGGGAGTATAATGAAAAATTTGTTGCCAGGAAATTAAATCCTGAAAAAGGGCACCAGTTTTTACCATTTATAGTTTTAGTGGTTGATGAATTTGCTGATTTGATAATGACTGCCGGTAAGGAAGTGGAAATGCCTATTGCCCGTTTGGCGCAGTTGGCAAGGGCAGTTGGGGTACATTTAATTATTGCTACTCAAAGACCAAGTGTGAATATTATTACGGGTACTATTAAGGCTAACTTTCCTGCAAGAATTGCGTTTAAGGTTAGTAGTAAAATTGATAGCCGCACCATTTTAGATGCTGGAGGGGCAGAGCAATTAATCGGTAAAGGGGATATGCTGATAAGTTATAATGGCGAGCTGGTGCGTTTGCAATGTGCCTTTGTTGATACCCCTGAAGTAGATAAAATTGTAGATTTTATTGGCGACCAGCGTGGATATGCTCAGGCTTTTTTATTACCAGAGTATGTTGATGAAAAGGAAATGGAAGGAAAAGATTTTGACATAAATGATAAAGATTCTTTGTTTGAAGATGCAGCCCGTTTAATTGTAGCAAGTCAAAGTGGTAGTACATCGCTGCTGCAACGAAGAATGAAACTGGGTTATAACCGTGCCGGCAGATTAATGGATCAGCTTGAAGCGGCTGGAGTGGTGGGCCCTAACCAGGGTAGTAAGGTAAGGGATGTACTGATTAAAACTGAAGCAGATTTACAAATGTATCTTAACAGCAACGAGTAATTCTTATTCCGCCACTTTTTCCATCTGCATACTGCGTGAACCTTTAACTAACAGTAAGGCATTCTTTACTGGCTGTTGTTTAAGCCATGTCTTTGCTTCTGCAGAAGTATTAAAATATAGGTAGGGATGTAAAATTTTATTAAAATCCCCACCAACAAGCACTACATTATTCCATGTATATTTTGTTATTAAATCAATAAGCGCTTTGTGTTCATTAAGGCTTTCATCACCCATTTCCATCATGGCGCCTAACAATAATATTTTATTTTGCCCTTCTATGGCGGCAAAATTTTCTATTGCTGCTTTCATGCTGCTTGGGTTGGCATTGTAAGCATCTAAAATTATTTTATAACCATTTTTTTCAATCATTTGAGAACGGCTGTTGGAAGGCGTATAAAGTTCCAGGGCATTTTTTATTTGTACATCTTCCACTTTAAAATATTTACCAATTGCAACTGCTGCCAGTACATTGGGTAAATTATACGATCCTACTAAATGAGTGGTAATATTTTTTAAGTTAGTTCCGCCAGTCATTGAAACTTCTAAAAATTCATTGCTATTATTTGCAATTCCGGTAATTTCTGCATCGTTTGTTCCATAGGTTTTAATATTGCTTATTCCATGGCTCATTTCTTTTAAATAAGAGTAGTCATTCATTATAAATGCTGTGCCATTGTGCATTCTTAAATAATCAAACAGTTCACCTTTTCCTTTCCTTACACCTTCAATACCGCCAAAACCTTCTAAATGAGCCTTGCCGCAATTTGTAATAAGGCCATGTGTAGGCAAAGTATACATGCAATAACTTTCAATCTCTTTTTGATGGTTGGCACCCATTTCTATCACAGCTATTTCTGCATCTTTTTGTACAGATAATAAAGTGAGTGGTATTCCGATATGATTATTTAAATTTCCTTTGGTAGTGTACGTTTTGTAACTGGTGGATAATACCTGGTGTATTAATTCTTTTGTGGTTGTTTTACCATTACTGCCTGTAATTGCAATAAATGGTATAGTAAATTGCTGGCGATGATATTTTGCCAATTGCTGCAAAGTAGCTAAAACATCTTTTGATAAAATTAATCTATCGTCAGTAAATTCCTGTGCTTCATCAATTACGGCAAATGCTGCACCTGCATCAAGCGCCTGCTTTGCAAATTTATTTCCATTGTAATTAGTGCCCTTTAAAGCAAAAAAAAAGTCACCCTCTTTTAGTTTCCTTGTGTCAGTTTGTACAAAGGGATGCTGAAGAAAAATAGTATATAAATCATGTATTTCCATTTATCAAAAATAGGATAGAACAAATTATTATCAAGAATTAATTGCAGTAAATTAATCATACGTACCTGTAATGAAAGTAAAAGACGAAGCTGGTAATAGAACAATTAAATTAGCGTATTATGGAAGAGGTAATTAAAAAACCCTTCACCAAAAGGAGAAGGGTTTAAATATATTTCTATTAATTTTTAATTAATTCTTAGAGGTATTTTGTTTACGCTTACCAAAAATATTTCCGTCTTTAAAGCCTGGTCCTTCAGGAGAACCCATATAAGTTTGTGCACAACGGAAACCAATTGTACTTGATGATTGGCTTTCTTCTAAAAATCTGCGTGCACCTGGCGACAACCAATACGGCCTGTCATTCCAGCTACCACCTTTAAATACCCTTGATTTATCGCTTATTAAAGTAGTAACACCATATTCATAAAAAGAACCGCTGGTAGAATCTCCGTCCATATAACCCAGCAAATTATTATGCTGATAGTTACGACGGTTTTTCACATCCTCATCACTAGCACCTACTTTTTTCAAATGACCTAATGAATCTCTTTCAAATTCACCAGCACCTGTTTTAAAATACTTTTCAAATTTATTACCTCTGAAATAGTTAAAATCTTCACCATCAGCATGTGTAGAAGGTCTGTAAACGTCTTGTACCCATTCAGATACGTTACCACTCATATTATATAAACCAAATGAGTTAGGGTAAAAAGCTTTGATATAACCCGGGATAGCAGCACGGTCATTTAAACCACCAGCCACACCCATATTATCACCGCTTCCACGTTTAAAATTAGCTAAAAATTTTCCCTGCCAGCTGCCTCTGCGGTTATCTCTTAAACCATTAGGGTTTTTGCTCCAGCTATAAATTTGTTGATTAGATATTAACTCTTCCCCACTTTTGCCTTCTTTTTTACTAGGGCTTGGATTTTGATCTATTAAACCATAGGCTGCATATTCCCATTCTGCTTCTGTTGGTAAACGGTAACCCATATTTAATATACCATCTTCCATTTTTACAATTGAACGGGGTTTGCCACTTACATCCATTAAGTCAGATTTTTTTGGTTTTGTCCTGCCCTGTATCAAATCAGGATTCATTAAATATGTTTCTGTATTAAATGATCCTTCAGCTCCACCTCCCCTCATTTCTTTTTTAGCATAATCCTTTTTCAGGTATTCGCTTTTTATCAGGGTTAATTCATTTACCCTATCCGATCTCCAGATACAAAAATCGTGTGCCTGCAACCAGGAAACACCCACAACCGGGTAGAAGTTATATGCCGGATACCTGAAATAGTATTCTACATAAGGCTCATTATAAGCCAGTTCTTCACGCCAGCAAAGTGTATCAGGCAAAGCATTGGCCATAATAGTTGTATCACCACTAAAGGTATTTTCCAACCAATATATATATTCACGGTAATGAACATTTGCTACTTCAGTTTCGTCAATATAAAAAGAAGGAACAGTTATACGACGGGGAACATTGTTCCAGTCGCCCATAACATCATCTTCTTTAGCACCCATAACAAAGGTACCACCCTGTACAAAAACCAACCCAGGGCCAGCTTTTGGATACTTAAATTTAGCAACATGGTAACTGCCCATGTTTTTATCATCGTAGTTCCAGCCGGTTACGGAAGATGAGGCCTTCTTCTTACCTCCTGACAAACCATTTTTACAAGCACTCAAAGAGAGGGCTGCAAATGCCAGGATAAATAAATTTTTACTTAAAAATGTTTTTTGCATGTGCGTTCGTTTTGCAAATTATTTAACGAAAGGTTTTCTTTATTATTGTATATGGGGAATAAATAGCAAATATAAATATTTTGACCAATAAAGCCTGAAACGATCTTTTATTTACTATTATTTACCAAAATATTAGCAGTCAAAAATCTTATTCAACAAACGAATAATGTGAAACTTTGGTATAATATTTTCTTTTTAAATTTTATTGATAAATTGAAGTAAACAAATTGTTATAACAAAATTATTGCCAATAATAAAATTGCCAGGTATCTTTTATATTAAAAACAAATAACATTTTACTTTTACAATAGTTTTTGATGAGCCCGTTTTAAATACAATAATATATTGTTTTAAGTCGTTTTAAATTTGATACTTAAATAAACTGGGGTGAAATTTTTTATAAAATTGTTTATTAGCTAACAGGTTATGCGGTTGATTGGAAAAAATCTTCTAATTTCACCAAAAACTGGTATTTTAGTTTTTAAACGGTTTATACTCTTTTTATACCCCCATAAAAATTCTACGCTTATTGATTGAATGTCTACCTAAACAAGACAAAAATTACGAATGAAAAAATTAACTATTAAATTAACTGCCTTAGTTTTATTACTGGAATTGGGAATCAGTGTTGTGAAAGCACAAACCACCCCAATAAATGTCGTAACTACTGCCGTACCTTTTTTAAGAATTTCT
>JAYVZR010000172.1:0-14581 GCA_043783135.1 Ferruginibacter sp.
GGAAGCTATTTTAGAAGGGGAAATACCCAACGAATATGATGCCGCCTTTACTTTTTTAATAAAAAAAGCAGCAGGAATGGGCATTTTAAATAACCAGTGATTTATTAGCAATTATTCCATTATCAATTTGTATTTTTACAGTATGGCAATTTTACGTTTCAGGATTTATTGGGAAGATGATGACAGCATTTACAGGGATGTGGTAATTAAACACACGCAAAATTTTGCAGACCTTCATCTATGTATTTTAAAAAGTTTTGAGTTTGATAATAAACATAAAGCCACTTTTTACCGCAGTAACGACAATTGGTTAAGAGGAAGGGAAATATCGTTGGAAAGATACGATGATAAAGTTTACAAGGCAGAACCTTTGCTAATGGCGGAAGTAACGATGGGTTCAGAAATAAAAGATCCCAATCAAAAGTTTATTTATGTGTATGACTTCAATAAGTTCTGGACATTTATGGTAGAACTTATCAATGTAGACAAGGAAGAAAGCAAGAAACTGGTGTACCCCGGCTGTATCCGCACAGAAGGTATTGCCCCATCGCAATATGGCACCAAGGGTTTGATAGATAAGCGTCTGGCAGAAGTAGAAGAAAAATACGATTTAAATGCTGCTGCTATGCTGGAAGGCTTTAGTGAAGAAGATGAAAATGGTAACGCGGCTGAAAGCAGTGAAGAAGAAACAGCAGGAGAAGAAACACAGGAAGACTTTTAGGTTAATGGATAATTGATAATGCAGTGCAGGATTGTTTTTCTGCTTTTGTTTTATATTTTTACTTTTTCATTAATTATCTCCTATTTACTTTTACATGCAATTTAAAATAACTAAGCGTATATTTTCGACTTCGGTATATTTTTTTATTATGCTACTTACTTTGACAAGCTGTAATCAAAATAAAAAGCAACATTCTGATACGAAGAAAGAAGACACTTTAAAAAACATCACACAAGCTGTAAATGTTGGCAATAAATTAACAGACACATCTATTATAATAAATGCTCTTGAAGATAAAATAATTGATAGTATTTTTAACTTACATGAAGTAAAAGAAAGACAAAAATATATTGAGCAACAAACCAAAGACACAAGACATTTACAATTTTTGATTGCCGGCAAACCTAACTTGACAAACAAATATTATTGGGTTAAAGTTGTAGAAGATAATGGGATAAGTTACGTGACACATTTTAATTTTGATGTTTATCCCGACTCTATGAGAATTATGTATTTTGATACTCAAGACGACAAAGAAATCACACTTGAAAAATGGCGAGAAATAAACGGAAGGCAAAAATAATTTGCTTTGCAAAAAAGAATGGAAGTAACGCAGTATAAACTTTTGGTTTTGCTACAGTTTTTCACCTAACCTTGAAGATATCATTAAGTTACCTTTCACTCGTCAGTTGTCATAAATTATTTTTCTACTTAGTTTACAAAGAAATTTTATTATGGTTATAATGTTATCAATTATCCATTAAAGGAATTATCAATTGAAGAAAACCTGTATCATAATAGTTGGTGCTACTGCTGTTGGTAAAACAGCATTGGCTATTCAACTGGCACAGCATTTCTCAACCGATATTATTTCTGCAGATAGCCGCCAGTGTTTTAAAGAATTAAATATTGGGGTAGCAAAACCTTCAGCACAAGAACTGCAACTGGTAAAACATTATTTCATCAACTCACATTCTATACACAATACTTTAAATGCAGCCCTATTTGAACAATATGCATTGGGTAAAGTAAAGCAAATTTTTAAAGAACATGATATTGCTGTAATGGTTGGTGGCACAGGGTTGTACATAAAAACATTTGCAGATGGTATTGATGAAGTGCCTGTAATAAAACCCGAAATCAGGGAGAAGATTATTGCAGATTATGAGTGGGAAGGCTTGGCATGGTTACAAAAAGAAGTAGAAAAAAATGATCCTGTATATTTTCAAAAAAGCGAAATAAAAAACCCGCAACGGTTAATGAGAGCATTGGAAGTAAAACTATCTACCGGTAAATCTATCATAGAATTTCAAACACAGCAAAAGCAAAACAGGGATTTCAATATTATTAAAATTGGCCTTGAAATGCCAAGAGAAGACCTTAATAAAAAAATCAACAGCAGGGTAGATGCTATGATGAAAGAAGGTTTGCTGAACGAGGTAAAAAGTCTGGTGCCTTATAAAGAATTAAATGGATTGCAAACAGTTGGCTACCGCGAATTATTCGGCCACGTTATTGGCGATCTTTCTCTTGCTGATGCAATTAAAGCTATAAAAATAAATACCCGTCAATATGCTAAAAGACAAATGACCTGGTTTAAAAAAGACGAATTAGTAAACTGGTGTGCGCCTGATTTTGAGCAGGTAATCATTCAAACAAAAAAAAGGCTTTCTCACAAGTAAGGTTTCACACAAAGGGAACAAAGAATACAAAGTTCATAAAGAAGTAATAATTCATTAGCAATGTATTGCTTTGTGTACATTGTTACCGTTGCGGGCTTTTTGTGAAATAAAATCTAACTTTTAAGACAGCTTCATGTATAAAGATTGCAAATTAAAATATCAAAACAGCCGCTTAAAACTTTACCCCAACACTTGCAACAATATTCCCTCTCTGATTTTTTACGTTCGCAAAAGTATTATCCTTATCTTCTAACCGATAGGGAAAATTTACATCCTTGTTAAAAGAATGAGCATAAGTAAGATCAACAAAAAAGCCTTTGTTACGATACCCTAAACCGCCGCTCAATATCATTTTATTGGCAGTTAAGTCGGAAGTTTTATAAGGGTTGGTGTAATATGCAAAGCCAAGCCTGGCCATTATTATATTAAACTTTAGTTCGCCGCCTAAACGAAAGTTAAAGGCGCCTTTGTATTCATTTCTTATTGTTTGGTTCAATAATGTATAATAATCAACTTCTGGCTGTTTGGCATTTGTATTGTTGCTGTAAAAAGACGATCCTTTATAACCTACATATTCAATATCCGCAGTAACAAATCCTTTTTGTTGTTTTACATTTTCTATTTCTCTAATAACATAACTTCCACTAATCAGCACCTTCCATGGGGTAGACATTGAATAAGTGCTTTCACCGGGTATGCCATGTGTAAAGAATGTTGATGATACGCTTTTGCTGCCTTTATAATTTTCCGTATTTACATCAAGGTCGGTGTGGCGTGTATCTTTTAAACTAAACATATAGCTAGGCGTATGTACTGCAAAGCCTAAACGAAGGTATTCTGTGGGTTTAAAAATCAACCCAAGTTTTAGGTTTATACCAACTCCCTGTGTAGACAAATTATCCGTATAAGTAAAATAACTAAAATTATTATTGGTATCACTGGAGGTATCTCTTTCCTTAAAAGTTGAATTGCTATGGTAATCTACAATCGGTATTCCGATGCTTCCGCCTAACATAAATTTATCATTTTTGTTCATCGCATAGCCAAGTGCTACTTCATACATTCCGCCACTTGTTTGTATAGTGTTTTGTTGATACAGCGCTTTTCCACTTTGCAGTAGAAATTCAGGCAAAGCCTTTACCCTGTTGCCGCTAAAAGTATCTACCAGGTAGGTATATAAAGCAGGTGCTGCACCGTATGCATATTTAGGATCATTCAATATGTCGTCGATAGTGCCAGTATTTAACCCTTTTACAACTTCCTGTGCAAACTGTTCGCTAAATGAACTGTAATTATTATAACCCGAATATTGAACAAGGTTATTGTAGTTTACTGTTTGACTTACTGCAATACTGATAGCCTGGCTAAACCCGGGTTTATTGCGGTTAGCTGCTCCGTAAACTATTCCGATCGGCCCTGCCAGGAAAGCAAAATTATTGTCATTGCTTTTTAATTTGGTGGCCCTGTAGTTTACATTAGTGTTATTGAAATAATATCCCGGTGTATAGACAAATTCCCCCGTTTTATAATTACCTAAACCTGCAGGGTTAATAAAATTGGCAGTGATATCCCCACCTAAAGAACCCATGGCACCGCCAATAGCAACTACACGTGCGGTTCCATTTTGTGGAAAAAATGAATATTTTAATATATCTTCAGGAATTTGTGCATATATGGCCCCACTAATAAGTAAAGCTGGCAGGAGCAAGTATTTTTTCATGGCAAAATAATTTTTTTATACCATTTTTAAAGCGGGTATATATTCTATTGGATATGTAAATTAGCTTAGTACCTTTTTAATTTCTTGAAATTCTTCCTCCTGAAGAACTACTACCCGATGATGAAGATGAACTGCTGCTGCTTGGTGGAGGAGTATAAGTCCTTTCAGTAGTTGTACTGTTGTTTGTTGTATTACGGTTACTGGTATTGCTTTGATTAAACTGCTTAAAAGATTGTGTAGGAGCAGGAGATAATACATTTTCTATTATCCTGCCTAATTTGCTGCCAGCACTTCTTACAGCTGGTTTATCACCTGGTATGTAGGTAAGCGGAAGATTACTATTATTATGATTTTTACCATAACCATTCAGGTTAGTCATTCTTGGAGTTGAATTTTTAACCGGGGCAACATTTGTAATATATACAGGGCTTGGGCTATAATAAGGATTATAATAGTAATCATTATAATGAAACTTATTATAGCTATTGTAGTTTGTTGAATAAGTAAAACCATTGTAATAAGACTGGCTATTATAATAAGTATGATAATACGGGCTATAATCATAATCATTATTTAAATACCTCCACCTTGAATCAAGTATTCCCATTCTTATCAACCTGTCATCAGTATTATAGTAGTTAACCTGGCCGTTTCTTACTTCTTCTTTTTTATCTTTATTTACCTCCTGACCATCTACATATGGCCGAACAGGTGAAAAGTAAACATCATCAGGGGTTTGCCCCGTTTTATACATGGTAGAACAACTGCTAAAAGCAGCAGCAGAAACAGCTAAAAGTAAAAGTTTCGTTTTCATGATAATTTGTTTAAAAATTATTGTAAGATGAAGTTACTATTTTTGTGCCCGTTTTATGATGTAAATGTAATGCAATATTTTATCATACCGTTGTTAAATAAGTGCAAAAAAACTAATGATTGTTAGGTTGATTTTGTCAGGCAAAATAAAAATAATTTTAGTGGCTTATTTTAATTTTTTTAGTAATAAAAACAAATAATAAACAGATAAATGAGTAAAGAAATTACCAGTAGGGCAGATGATTATTCGCAATGGTACAACGATCTTATTATTAAAGGCGGGCTGGCAGATTATAGTGCTGTACGTGGTTGTATGGTTATTAAACCATATGGGTATGCCATTTGGGAAAACATGAGGGATGAGCTGGACAGGATGTTTAAGGAAACAGGCCATGAGAATGCTTATTTTCCTTTGTTTGTTCCAAAAAGTTTATTTGAAACAGAAGAAAAAAATGCAGAAGGGTTTGCAAAAGAATGTGCTATTGTTACACACTACCGTTTAAAAACCGACCCTGATAACAAAGGAAAACTGATAGTTGACCCTGAAGCAAAGCTGGAAGAAGAATTAGTAATAAGGCCAACCAGTGAAGCTATTATCTGGAATACTTATAAGGGTTGGATACAATCTTACCGGGACCTTCCCCTACTGATAAATCAATGGGCAAATGTAGTAAGATGGGAAATGCGTACCCGGTTATTTTTACGCACTGCAGAGTTTTTATGGCAGGAAGGGCATACGGCACATGCCACCCAACAGGAAGCTATAGACGAAACAGTACAAATGTTGAATGTGTATGCAACATTTGCAGAAGACTTTATGGCTATGCCGGTAATTAAAGGTGTAAAGTCGGCCAATGAGCGTTTTGCAGGTGCAGAAGATACTTATTGTATTGAAGCCATGATGCAGGATGGTAAGGCATTGCAGGCTGGTACTTCGCATTTTTTAGGACAAAATTTTGCTAAAGCATTTGATGTAAAATTTGCGGATAAAGATAATAAACTGGATTATGTATGGGCCACCAGCTGGGGTGTAAGCACAAGGCTTATTGGGGCATTGGTGATGGCGCATAGCGATGATCAGGGTTTGATATTGCCACCAAAATTAGCGCCTATACAGGTAGTGATTGTTCCTATTTTTAAAGGAGAAGAACAAAAGTTGCTGATTGATGAAAAAGTAAAAAGTTTACAAAAACAATTAAAAGCGGCAGGTATAAAAGTTAAATATGATGATAATGATAATAACAGGCCCGGATGGAAATTTGCTGAATATGAAATGAAGGGAGTGCCGGTGCGGATAGCTATCGGGGCAAGGGATATTGCCAACAATGTTGTTGAAGTGGCAAGAAGGGATACCAAAGAAAAAATGAGTATGGATTTTGAAGGGCTGGCTGAAAATATTATAAAATTATTAAGCGATATACAGGCAGCTATCTACAATAAGGCAAAAGTTTTTATGAACGGGCATATAACCAATGCCGATAGCTGGGATGAGTTTATACAATTACTTGATGGTAAAGCAGGTTTTATTGCTGCTCATTGGGATGGCACTCCGGAGACAGAAGATAAAATTAAGGAGCTAACCAAAGCGACTATACGCTGTATTCCATTGAATAATAAAATGGAAGAAGGTGTGTGCATTTTATCTGGTAAACCTAGCTTACAAAGGGCTTTATTTGCAAGGGCTTATTGATTATTACTTTTACCCTGAAATATTTGTAAAAGGTGCTGAAAATTTCGGTACCTTTTTATTTGTTGAAGCCAAAAATTTATTGACAATTCCTGCAATGAGTTTGACCGTAAAATCAATGTTCGGCTACATTTATTTTTTTAACCTCCACAATGTTGCCTGATGTAATTTGTAAAAGATACTGGCCCTGCGGATATTTGCTTACATCCATATTTTCTACCCGGCTTATTACCGTTATCTTTTTCTGGGCTAAAATTTTTCCATCAATTGATAAAAAACTGATAGTGGCTGGTTTATTTACCAAGCTCCCTGTAAAACCTATATTCAAAATATCTACAGCAGGGTTGGGGTAAACCGAAACTGAATATTTTTTGCTGAAATTTACTTTTTGTATGGTGCTATATTTAAATGTGCCATCTGTAAAAATTATTTTTAAACGGTAATAATTTATGCCTGTTGCCGGTGTGGTATGCAGCCAGCTAAAATCAGGGTTATTTGTTACGGCAGCACATCCCAGCAGGTTGAATTGTGCAGGGTTGGTAGCATGTTGTATTTCGTATTGCTGTACATTGGTTGATTTGCTTCCGGTCCAGTTAAGTAATACATTTTCACCCTGAGGTAAGGCTGTAAATTTTTGAAGCTCCAGGGGAAGTACCAGGCTTTGCAATACAAGATGATCTTCTACTTCACCTTTGCCAAAATCGCCTGTAGCATCTGCTGCAGTTAAGGTAACATCAGTTAAACGAAGCCGCAAAAATGTATACCCTATTGTGGTGGTAAAAGTGGGCAGTCCGGTAAAATTAAGCACTACACTTTGCTGACTTGGATTAGAGGAAACAGCAATTGTGGCATATTCATTGGTGTCAAATACACCATTGCCGTCGTTATCTATCCAACCACAAAGGTTTACTGTGGCACCGGTATTATTGAAAACAGATACGGTAATTGAAAAACTCGTGGCACCCGATACAATGGAAGGTGTAGAAAAAATACCATCCTCATCGTCCGTAGAACCAGAATTCAGGTTATCATCTCCATCAGCCAATACAGAACTGTTTTGCGTTTCTTCTGCATCCACTTCATTTCCGATTCTTATATTAAAAAACGACACTGCTGAACTTGCAGGTGTACCTAAATCATAACCTGCAGGCGCATCGCCAAAATCGGAAGTATTAGGACTCATAGCAAAAATAAAGTGGTTATCTTTTCCTCTTGTAGCCGGGGGAATGCTCTTATCAAAACCCGGAATAAAGGACATCCATTGCCCGGGCATGGTCGTTTCATCAGAGTGAATAGTGGTACCGATATAGGTAAAACCATTTGTAGGATTATATTGGAAATGGCCCGTACCTTTCAGCTTTCCAGTACTTCCCAAATAGTCGTTGTGCGACCCACCAATGAAAGTGGAAAATTTTCTCAAAGCAAGCCCATTCGAAAAAACTGTATAGGTAATATCTTTTGGCCCCTGCGATGTGCTTCCATGTGTACCCTGGTAAAATGGACTGTAAGCAGAAGCATTGTACACTGGAAAATTAATAGATTCAGTGGTGCCAAATAGTAATACGTCATGTGTACGTAAATCTATTACAAGGCCACCGACTATATCAGCGGCATCTCCACCATTATAAGTTGTCATGAAACCAGTACCGGCACTTCCATTTAATGGAATTTGTGATAAAAACTGGTCAGGAATCGCTGTATTTGCACCATGAGTTGGCTGTGCAGATCCGGCAGTGCCGGGCATATCGTTCGAACTTGTATTACCTGCTACGTAAAAATAATTATTATCAGCTGCAACCAGGGCAGCATTGGTTGAGTCACTGAATTTTCCTTCGTTTGCACTTCCACCTAAATAAGAAAATACAGAAAATGCTGTTGGTGTGCCAACCGGCAGTACACCTATCAATAATTCGTTGCCCGATATGGTATTATCAACAGAATTTACCAACGCAGGATACGAACCTCCCGAACCGTTAACATGCACAGCAAATGCTAGTTTTGATTTATCGGGCGTTGCCGCAATTGCCGTAAAGGATTCTGTAGATGAACCACCAACATAAGTACCCCATTCAGCAACGGGCGCTGTGCTCGCATCCTTGATGCGTAAAATTAAACCTTCTGCTCCTCCGGCATACAGGGGGTCTGGCGCAGTAGCTGGTACAAGGGATGCGGGCAAGGATACGTCCGCAATACCGCCAACATAAAATACATCATTGTTTATTATTGCCTGAGATTGATAAGTTATATCGCCTGCATTTCCAGCAATGATATTGTTAAAAAACCTGGTTGTAAGGTCGGGAGAAAAAATTTGCAGAGTATCTGCCTGGTATACCACTAAAATCCTGTTATTGGGGAAGATACCTAATGCCACTGGAACATTGGTAGTTTGTCCGGTATAGGTCCATGCTGTAATAGCGGTGCCAGTTGGGTTTAAACGGTATAAGATAACAGACTGCTCAGCACCGCTGGAATTAGTGGCGAAATTATAAGTACTTAAAAACCCGGGTGCAACACCACTCATGTAAGCGGTGCTAATTGCTTCGTTTGTCAAGCCACAGGCATATACCTCACTGGCAGTATTTACAGCAATGGTGTATAGGTATTCATCAAAAGTACTGGTATTGTTATGCATGTATGTAGACCAAAGCATTACAGGATCTATCACCAAGGGAAGGTTTGGATTGATATTACCGGCGATATCATACTGAAATGTATTTTTATCTTTGAGTGCCCTCATGCCGGTTGCAAAAAGTTTTTTATAACCATTAATCAACTGGTAGGTTTCAGGTATTACAATCTTCATATCATTGTACCTCATGTCAATTACCATGTCGCCATTATTATTTATCACAAGGCTGTCCTGACCTTTAAAATTCATTCGTATTTTTTTGTAATCTTCAGCCCTTGCTACCAACCAGTCAAATTCAAGTGCTCCATTTTCGCCGGAGTATAAACGCAGATCTATTCCATAGTACACATTTTTGAGGGTTATTTCATTAAATATCGGAGCATTAATAGTACCTGACTTAGTGTTGTAAGAACCCTTTACATCGGCAATTTTACCCGGTAATACTGTCCAGTTTTGCAATGAACCCGGAAAACTGATATCAACTACTTGTTTTCCAATTTTTGTTGTATCGCACACTTGTTCTGTAACTATTCTTAGCTTATGGTTATATATACCCATCGAGCCAAACGATGTACGGAAACCATATAAAACTTCTGTATTACCAAATTGCCCATTATTTTTTTGAAACCAAATAGTATTGCGGCTTGCTTTTACAGTTTGCGCTGTGGTTTGCTTTATTTGCGCCAAAGTTTTATCGCTCTTGTGTTTTGTTTTTTTTGCTGAAGCCGTGTTTTGAGCATAAACAGGTAAATAAATTGCCAAAACAACAAACATAAGCAAGGTGCAAAGTACCAGTTGTGTTTGCTTCTTTAAAGTATTAAAAATGTATCCAGGAAATAGCTTAGTGTATAATTCTATTTTCATAAGCATAAATTTTCATAGATATTGATAAAAGCGGTACTGACAAAAGAATGTATTTTTATTAGTATCGCATTTTTTTAAATAATGGGCATATACGGAGTAAATAACATGTAAATCATCATAAACAACGTTTAAACAGGTTCTTTATTTCATTAAATATTTTTTATAATTGCCCGAAAATAAGTGAGATTGACATTGCGTTTTTTAAGGGTAGTGGTTTTACGTTTTTGGATGGTATATTTTCTTTCCACCAGATAACATTGCTTCACCTTTCAGTTATAGCAATGTTTAAACTGTAAATTATTTTAATATACTTCAATAAAAATCCCGAAACTTTTTAAGCTCCGGGATTTTTATTGAACAAAGTTTACTGTCTTATTTCCAGTCTATTCAACAATAATCTTCTTGATATAATTGCCTTCGGGTAAATATGCCACAACGCTATAAACTCCTGCAGGAATTCCAGCCAATGATAATTTATATACACTGTTAAATGTATTGACATTTTCTTTTTGAATTAGTTTTTGTCCCGCCATATTAATCAACTCAATGGTAGCAGTATTTGTGGTGCCTGCAATAAACAGGTTTACATAATCCCTTGCAGGATTGGGGCTTACCGTAAAGGAAACTCCATTAGACTCATTAATAATGGCATTACGAATAACTGAGAATACCTGGCTGCTATCCTTATTTACTTGTCTTATTCTGTAATAATAAAGCACTTTAGGCTGCACAAAATTATCTGTAAAAATATAATTGGTTTGCTGTGTGGTAGTTCCACTGCCATTCACCCATCCAATTTGACTAAAGTTTATTCCATCTGTTCCTCTATCAACAATAAATCCCTCGTTATTTAATTCTAATAACGTACTCCAGGATAATTGTATACTTTTTTGTGCAGCTGTAGCAGTAAAATTGGTAAGGGTTACAACAAAACTAAATGAAGGCGTTACCAGCATAAATTGCGAAAAGCCAGTAAAGTTAGCTGAGTAAGTAATATAACCAGCTGCAGTATCTTCCAGTACTGTTGGTGTAATTAGCTCAGTGTTACTTGTAGTTAATGTGCTGCCCAGGCTAACTCCGTCTTTAATTTTCAAAATTTTAAGCTTCAATTTTTCTACACCCCATATTGCCAATTCAGCTTCGGTAAAATAAAAAACAGCTTTGTAAGTAGCATCATTATTTGCAGTCGCAGGACTTACCTGGAAAACTTTTTGGCTGCGTAAATATGATCCACCCGGCGTATTTACAGTAGTGGTGCCATTGCCAGCCTGTGTAACTTTTGTGGTAATAGCAATTAAGTTGGTGCTGGCATTGCTTAATGTAGCAATGGCATTGTTGGCAGTACTTTTAAAGTTGTATACAGCGGTATCTTGTTTAACATCATAAGCATAACTGCTGTTAACAGCAGTTTCAATATGAAAAGGTGTAGCAGTAAGTACTACATCATCAACATTAAAACCGGGGTTATTGCCTGTTGTAAGCGAACCTGTTTGCCAATAAAAATCAATATTAAATTTAGTGCCTGTTAAAACTGACGGCGTAGCTAAATTAGGTGTATTTGCCAATGTGGTGGTATTGCTGCTGTAAGGGCCATTACCTGTAGCTCCGGAAGTATTGCCGAAAAAATAAAATGGGCCAAACGGGCTGTCGGAATGTGTATACACCAAATATGCCTGGTCGCCGTTTACAAGCCCCCTTGTTTTATATTTGAAACTTAGGTTGCCCAACGATAAAACAGAGCTGCCATCAATTACAGGCGATTTAAGCACTGCAGCACCCGAAACACCTTTTGTATAGGTATTAGGTTTTAGGGATTTATCATTTGAAACATGTGCACAATTACCAGAGCCACCCGCATCCCCGTGTGAACTGGCAACAAAAAAGTTTGTATAACCAGAAGTGGTTAATAAACCCCATCCTTTAGGTAAACCATAAGTCCCAGTTGGGCTCTCAAAATTTTCACTTAAAATATTGATAGGTTTTTCACCAACTTTTATGTTATCATCATCACCAATAGTAATGGTAAGCGATTGTGCATCTGTGCCAGCGGTAACGCCTGTGCCTGTTATTGTATAACTTAATATGATAGTTCTGTCTCCATCAACCTTTGCATTATCAAAAATGCGAATATTGAATGGCTTAACATTATCCCCTGTAACAAATGATGCAGTTGTTGGGGATAGCAACTGGTAGTCATCACCATTGATAGCGGTGCCACTAATATTAAAATTCACAGTTGCATTTCCGGTTGCCTTGTCTTCTGTATTTATTGTAAGCAATACATCTTTATAACGTGGGTAGGTGGTATTGGCAGCTGTTTCAAAAACAAATAATTTACCGGTACAATTGGTAAACGAAATTTTATTACTACCTGTTACAGTAACTCCTCCAACTGAAGAAATTGCCAATGATTTCCTTCTTGGACTGTTGAGCATTACAGTTTGCATTCTGTCAACCTGATTAGCAGTAAAAGTGTTTAAAAAAATATCATCGGTATAGTCCATATAATTCTCAAACATTTCATCTGCCGTACCGCAACTATTAGGTTTGGGATGAGTTGGTGTGCCGGTATTTTGTGTAAAATGTACAGGTGTGTCACCACAAAAATCATCACCACAATTGGTATCGCCCCAAATATGCCTTAACCCAAAAAAATGCCCGGCCTCGTGTGATAATGTTTTACCTAATCCATAACTGGTGCCACAATCAAAAGGTAAAAAGGCACTGCCAATGGTACTTGTTTTAACAACAACACCACAGGTAAGGCTTGTTTCTCCATTTGTAAGGCCGGGTAATGTAGAGCTTACCGGAAATGTTGAGTAACCCAAAAGAGTGATGGAGTCACCCCGTACAATATTTGGCACTACCCACACATTAAAATAATTGTCTGCATTCCATATAGATGTTGGTTTTACTGTTTGATCGATATATGAAGTTTGCCATCCTGAAGTGGTATAATCGTTCCACGATTTTGAATTAATATCAATCCTGTCTATACCAGATTCTGTAAGTGTATTGCCTGATACATCGGTTTTAGCCAGCACAAATTGAATATCGGTATTAGCAGCAACAGCATATTGGCTGTTTGAAAGGTTAGCATAATCCTTATTTAACTGTAGTATTTGCTGTTCAATAGCGGAAGCAGTTATATTTGGTGAGGTACCGATGGCTTCTCCTTTGCTGATGATATGAAAAACCACAGGAATAGTGTAATTGGTAGATTGTTCACGAAACGCTTTACGAGCCTGCGTTTTTTTACCCAGCCATGATTCAAACTGGTCATCGGTTTCAGCATTTGGGTGTGTTTTTCTGTATTCGTTCATCACTTCAACCGTGTAGCACCTTATTTCCTTTTTTGTATTGGGCAACTGAAGTATTTGGGCAAAAGATTTTTGATTGGCCGCAAAAAAGAATGTGACTATAAATACCAGGTAAAATTGTTTCATAATATAAAATGTAATATTAAATAAGACCTTACAGACTGCAAGGTATGCTGCGATAAAATAATCACAATTTTATTTACTTGTTTTAACATATTAGTGTTCTCTGGTTGACAAATAATTATAATCTTCCAATATTTTTTCTAAAAAATCAAAAGCATACATATCAGTTGATACTTTTAATACACCTTGTACTTTATAAGCTACCCTGTTACACATTTCAAAGTGATTATTTTTTGCAGTCTGGCTGATAACATTTTTAATGGTATTAATATCCCTGTCACTCAGCCGCAATACTTCAGGAAATGCCACCTTATAATTATTTTCGGCTACATTCATAAAAATGGTATCGTTTACCGTTAAATTCGACCTGGTATTTACCACCACGGTTTCTGCCACAATATCTCCAAGACGCTGGTTTTTGCGTGAAATACCCATGATGATGATAGATGTAATACCACCAATAAATAACCATGCAAGTCCTGTATAGCCATTGTTCCAAAAAAGTGTAAAAATTATAAAACCCCATTCGTAAAAGCGCATAAACCATCTGAGCAGGTATTGGCCCAGCGTGGGTTCGCCGCCATCAAGACTAACTACTTTTATTTTTAATAATTTTTTTCCAACGGTTTGACCATTCATTAAAATTTCACTGGCGGTGGTGTAAAAAAGTGTAGGGATAACCAAAACAATCAATACCAGCCCCATACTTCCTTCACCTACTCTAAAGCCACCATACAAAAGGTATAAAATACTGAACATGTATAATATCAATAATGTAAAATCAATAAAGTAGGCCAGCATTCTTTTATGAAATTCAGCAATTTCAAATTCTATATCAATATTAAAAGGCGTAGCTATTTGTATCACGGGCATTCTACAAATTACCTAATTAATTGCGTAAATAAAAAAATTATGCGCAATATTATTATCAATAATTACTATCCTTCCTGGCAGTTTATCACCGGCTGCTATTATAAAGGCTGCAAATATTTAATTTTTTATCAACTGTTTAGGAACAGGTT
>JAYVZR010000173.1:0-2032 GCA_043783135.1 Ferruginibacter sp.
TGTTCGTGCCTTGATAAAAGATTATGCAGTAGCGCCATCAAGAATATTATCTGCAGGAAGAAGTAAATTTTCACCTATAGCAAGTAACGATACAAAGGAAGGAAAAGCAGCAAACCGCCGCATTGAAATTATATTAAATCCAGGGCTTATCAAACTTTTTGAACTTGCAGCTGAATCTGGAAACTAAAACAGGGTACTGCGAAAAAACTTTATATTTAAGAGGATTAAAAAATAACGCATTCTAAAAGTGCGTTATTTTTTTTCTTATTATTTAGCATGGGGTTTTGCTTTTAAAATGCCTCCTGTTGCTTCTTTGATGCTTTGAACATATACAAATGCTTTTGGGTCAATTTTCATTACCGATTCCTCTATTTGCTTTATTTCCAAACGTGTAATAATGGTAACAATGATCTCACAATCTATTTTAGTTTCAAAACTGCCGGGCAGGTAACCTCTTTCGCCTTTATATACTGTAATGCCTTTTCCCAGTTCGTTTACAAGAAAACTTTTTATTTCTTCCTGTTGCGATGTTATTATATTCATTGCAGTAAATTCTTCAATGCCATCTACTACATAATCGGTAGCTTTGGTAGCTGTAAAATAAGTGATGATGGAATACATGGCGGTTTCTTTACCAAATTGAAAGGCCGCTACCACAAAAATGATGGTATTAAAAAGCATGATGATTTCGCTGTTACTAAAACCTGTTTTTCTACCAGTAAAAACGGCAATCACTTCCGCTCCATCTATAACACCGCCACCCCTTATAACTAAACCAACACCCGTACCCATTACAATGCCCCCAAAAGCAGCTATCAAAAATTTGTCGTTGGTAAAGGGTTTTATATGTATAAAAAGCAATCCAATAGAAAGCAGTAGCACTGCAATGGTTGTTTGCACCGCAAAGGTTTTACCAATTCTTTTGTACCCTAAGTAAATAAAAAATATGTTTAATACAATTACAAGTACACTGATATTTATATGAAATATTTCATGTAGTAATATAGATATACCGGTAATGCCGCCATCCATAAACTTATTGGGTATCATAAAACCTTTCATGGCCAATACGGCAATGGCTGTACCTAAAAAAGTAAGAAAAAGATTATTAGGGCTTAATACATGTTTCCAATCTATACTATCACTTTTATATTTTTTAATCATTTTATCAATCTTTAATTTTGTACTAATATAAGCTACTCCGCTGTATTTTAAGGATGTTACCTAAAACAAATTGAAACCAATGCTACAAACCATCTTCACTTTTTTGTAAGGAACAGGTATAAATTGTACCATGATGATTGTTTTGCATTGATGGATAATTTTACTGCATGTGGTATTCTTTTTTCACTTCTCCGGAGTATTTTTTTAATGGGAAAAGCTACATAAAACATGATTCAGGATTAATTTTTAATAAGCAATCTATTCTTCCCAAACTGGTGAATTAAATACCCATATTTATAAGCCACGCCTCACTTTGCCTTTCAAAATAACTATGGCACAGTATTTTCATATATCATAATAGAAAAAGATAAATTTTTAAAAGCAATATAAAACTTACGACTATGTTACGCTGGACAATTATTTTTTTATTCGGAGCTATTGTAGCTGCAGTATTTCAGTTTGGAAATATACCTGGTTACACTTCTTCCTTAACAATGCCTTTATACTTTATTTTTATTGGATTGTGTATGGTGGCAGTAATTTTTGAAGATAGGGTAGTGCCTCATAAATTCATAAATACAAAACTACCATAAAACAAATTTTATCATCTTAAAACTTATAATTATGATACGCTGGTCAGTTATCTTTTTTATTGTTGCAATAATAGCAGCAATATTTGGATTTGGCGGTATTGCGGCAAGTGCAATATCAATAGGCAAAATATTTTTTTACATTTTTATCGTACTATTTTTGGTATCCCTGGTTTTTGGAAAGCGCCTTGATCGTTCATAGATATATTTTGAATAATCAATCTGCTTCATAGATATGGCCCGTTTTTATACCCCTTATGAAAATATAATTCTTTCTA
>JAYVZR010000174.1:0-2032 GCA_043783135.1 Ferruginibacter sp.
TTAAAGCGCATTAATAATTACTAACAAATTATTCTATTATCGAAATCGATTTATGTTTTATTGTTACTTTGTGTACTAGAAAAGAATGTCGGCATCAATTTAAAAACTAATTATATCTTTAATAGTAAGTATAAAAAAACCTCCAATGTCACTTGGAGGGGAAAACAGGGACTACCATTCCCTTATTTTTGCATTTGATAAATGGAGGCTACCAGATTCGAACTGGCGTGCTAAGTTTGATAGACCCTACACGTCACCAGAACAGCCCCCGTATTACTTTACCACTGTTGAGAAATCTTCAGTGGTTTTTTATTTCTCATGTACCGCAATAGTACTAAGGCTTTCAATTTTATAAAACAAAAGTTAATAACACAATTTGTTAATATCGCCTGTAACCTTTGCGCATATTGTATTGCACGAAAAAGGGCTTTTTTTTACACATATTTCTCCCAAATTGGGTATAAAAAAAACTGGAAAATCGAAAGAAACTGAAATGCAAAAAATATAATATGTTATTTTCCTTTTATAGTGATAAATGTAGATTATCAAAAGCTGTTTCCTTTAGGCCCGTAACTATTAGTACGATGCTTTTTAATGGAGTGAAAAGACGTAATTAAAAACAAGGTTTCAATAACTATAATAGGTGCGAAGAAATAATTTAAGGGTGTTAAGACACGATAATGTATTTGAAAAAGCATTTAAAAATGAAAAAATTCAGGCTTTTACTAGGAAGTAAAACTGTTAGAAAATATAAAAGGCTTAAATGTAATGCTGTATTACGTTTAAGCCTTTTAATTGTGGTGCGAGCCGGGGTTGAACCGGCGACACATGGATTTTCAGTCCATTGCTCTACCAACTGAGCTATCACACCTTTGTTTAAAATTATTTTCCTTAGTTCTTTTCCCGATACGTCGGGATATACACCATTCCCTTTCGGGGCAGCAAAAATAGGAGTTTCTGTTGAAATATTTCAAAACGACAGTACCAAATTGGGAAAGAAATAAAAAAAGGGTGGCAAAACCATGCCCACCCTACGTTTGTATAGTAAATTAGTGTTATGTCAATTGTAAAGCGGCGGTTTGATTTGTCAATTGTGAATTATTGACTATTGACCATTCACTTAATAAGAGTTTTATTTTAAAGAGGCAATATCAATGACAAAACGGTAACGAACATCAGCTTTTAACATTCTTTCGTATGCTTCATTTATTGCTGATACTTTAATTACTTCTACATCACTTACAATGTTATGTTCGGCACAGTAATCCAGCATTTCCTGTGTTTCTTTAATGCCACCAATTAATGAACCGGCAATAGAACGGCGTTTACCAATCAAATTAAAAGCACCTACAATAGAAGGTTGCGGCGGTACACCTACCACTACCATCGTACCATTGAGGGTTAACAAATTTAAATAATCATTGTATTCGTGCGGGGCAGAAATGGTGCTTAATATAAAATCAAATTTACCCTGCAGGCTTTTCATTGTTTCAGCATCCTTTGTTACTGCAAAATGATGGGCACCTAAATTTAAAGCATCCTGTTCTTTTGATTTAGACGTACTTAATACGGTAACATCTGCTCCAAAAGAGGCTGCAAACTTAACACCCATATGACCAAGGCCACCTAACCCTACAATAGCCACTTTGTGCCCTTTACCAATATTCCAATGCCGTAAAGGCGAATAAGTAGTGATACCGGCACATAATAAAGGAGCCACGCCTTCAATTGGAAGGCTTTCAGCAACATGAAGTGTATATTTTTCATCCACTACTATTTGTGTAGAGTAGCCTCCATAAGTAGGATTGCCTGCTTTGTCCTGTCCATTATAAGTTGCCACCATACCATTATCACAATATTGTTCTTCATTGGCAAGGCAGCTTGGGCAGGTTCTGCAGGAGTCAACAAAACAACCTATCCCGGCTAATTGCCCGATAGTAAAATCTTTTACCCCGCTGCCAATACGGGTTATACGGCCCACAATTTCATGACCTGGCACCATGGGAAAAATCGAACCGCCCCACTCATTACG
>JAYVZR010000175.1:0-5632 GCA_043783135.1 Ferruginibacter sp.
TGCCTTTTCATTGTGGCTGCTTTCCGGATCAACTGCATAATAAATCATAACAGAAGATTTTTCGCCCAATATATTAACCACTTTCTCTACTTCCTGTACATCGCTATCTTCCTCCTTTTGTCCGATATAAAAAAATAATTTCCCTTTTAATTTATTGCCTTTTGCAGTTGTCTGTTCTTTTATTTTATCGGCTGCTAATAACGAAGGAGAAAAAATACCTGCATTGCCAAATGTTTGCGGATACTTTAATGCTGCATAATAAGCAATCAGCCCTCCCATTGAACTACCTGCAATGGTAGTATTGCTTTGTGAAGTCATTGTTCTGTAATGCTTGTCAATAAATGGTTTTAAAGTGGTGGCTAAAAAATCAACATACAAATCACCTTCTCCCTTACCAAATTGTTTATACTCATAAGGATTATATTCCGTCATTCTTTCAGGGCCATTATCAATCCCTACCACAATACAGGGAGGTGTACCTTTTTTTATCAGCGAATCAAGGCATTCATCTACTGCCCACTCATCGCTAAATGCAGTGAATTCGTCAAAAATATTTTGCCCGTCCTGCAAATACATTACAGGGTACTTTTTCTGACTGGTATTATATTCCGGAGGCAGATAAATGGATATCCTTCTTTTTCTGTTTAATTGCGGTATTAAAAAAGCAGTATCAATAATTTTTACATTAACTGATGCAGTATGCTGTTTAACTGCTGTCGGAAAATCATCTTTCCATGCAGCAACAGCAATATAAATAGTTGTATCAGATACCAGGTTGATTGTACGATTACTTATATCCGCTCCGTCTATAGTACATTCAGCTTTTTGCCATTCTCCCCTGGTACATTTAAATTGGTAATTGGCCAGCGGCAAATTTTTTATTTGCAGGGATGTATACCCATCATGGGTTTCAAAACTGTACCCCGTTTTACCGGGATGCCAGTTATTAAAATCTCCCGCCAAAAAAATAGTATCCATTGTATGAGCCTCCGGCCGTGATTGTATCCGAAAGTTGATGCTGTATTGAGAGAACACCTTTAAACCAATCAATTGCAATAAACATAACAACACATATATCCGCTTATACCTTTTTAGCATGCCGCAATCTTTTGTTGTTATTTATTATTTACCACAAATGGCTTTCACTTTTTGCTGTACACTTTCACTTAAGGGTGTTACCGGTAATCTCACAATATTTTTAATTAGCCCCATTTCGTATAAAAATGCTTTTACACCAGCAGGGTTATTTTCTGTAAATAATAAATTATACACTTCCAGTAAAGGGTCATTTAATTTTTTTGCAGTTGCAAAGTCAAATTGTAAACCGGCCCTAACCATTGCAGAAAATTCTTTCGGGTAACAATTTGCGGCTACACTTATAACCCCATCAATACCACAGGCGAGTTCTGGTAAAACCAAATCATCATCGCCGCTTACCACTAAAAAATTATCGGGCCTGTCCCGTAAAATTTGCATGCACTGGCTGATATTATTACCAGCTTCCTTAATGCCTGCAATATTAGCCACTTCATTAGCCAGCCGCAGCGTTATAGACGCTTCCATATTACGTCCTGTTCTGCCCGGTACATTATATAAAATTATTGGCTTTGGCGATGCTGCCGCAAGAGATTTATAGTGTTGAAAAATGCCCTCCTGCGATGGTTTATTATAGTAGGGGCTGGCACTTAACACAGCAGCTGCTTTCTGCAATGGGTAAATTTGAAGTTGTTCGATTACTTCTTTGGTACTATTGCCGCCAATGCCCACTACAACGGGTACACGCCCGTTTACTTTCTCGTAAGTAAAATTTATAATGTCTAGCTTTTCTTTTTTATCTAAGGTGGGTGTTTCACCGGTTGTGCCCAGCGAAACAATATATTCTACTCCATTACTGATTATAAAATCAATCAGTTTTTCCAGTGCCTGAAAATCCACTGATTCGTTTTCATTAAACGGGGTTACAACTGCCACGCCCGTACCTTTTAACTGTTCCCTTAAGTTCATTGCTTAATTATTTTTGGTGAAGGTATTATTATGCAATGAATTTGTAAAACAAAAATCCCCTGGCGATGCAGGGGACCAAAATTTTATATTGATTTTTACTTAAATTATTTATTTGCCAATAATTGTCCAGATGACTGATTCAAAATTCTGGAATGGCTGAGGTAATTATTATCAGGACTAAAAATAAAAAGGCAAGTACCATTTTTAATTACATCAATAATAGCTTTATGCAACCGCTCTGGTAATGCGGGGCAACCCCAGCTGCGGCCAATATAACCCTTGGAGCGGATCATATTTTCGTTTACATACTCTGCACCGTGTATTACAATATCTCTTTTACTGGCATTGTCATTAATTCCTTTTTCTATGCCTTCTAACCTCAATGAATATCCATTACTACCAATATAGGTACCAAGGGTTTCATAAAACCCAAGGCTGCTTTTTAAGCTTTCAGGTTTATTTGAAAACTGTCTCGCAAACTCTCTTCCGGATTGCATGCCATGCGCTACATATGTATTAAAAAGCAATTTGCTGTGCACTAAATCAATAACATATAATCTTTTTTGAGAAGAAGGCCTACTAAAATCAATAATAGAAATAATATTTTTGTTACCCAATTCGCCCTCAGATTTCATAAAATCAAAGCCCTTGATGGCATAATTAAATGCCTGGCGGGTTAATCCAACTGAAGCAAGATTTAAACTATCATAAAGATTTACTGTGCAGGTTGAATCGCCGATAGCTTTCCACATTTGAAAACCAGCCAATGTATAAGCGTGTACATCTATCTTGTTATCCGAAATAGTATCAACTGGTTTAGCTTTTGCAAAAACAAATGGAATATGTAAACAAAAAATAAATAGTGAACTAAAAAATACGTACACTTTTTTGAAGGCGAATTTTTTCATAAAGATTTAAATGGATTTAAAATTCTTTCAAACGGATTGCAAACTTCGGGCTAAATATCTTTCATTTTTGTTAAAAATGCCTTTGCCAGTTTACATTTTGCCGTTTAAACCACAAAAAATTAAATTCAAACAAATTCAAAATGCTAGTAATTAAACAATTAGCACTTTAATTGTTATTTTTAAAAATATGTGAAAAAAGAATTGTTATAAGCTTAACGAACCAAGAAGGGTAATATTGCAGTAAGGAATTAAAAACTACAGAAAAATTTATACAGTACAGATTATAAATATATTATTAATAAAAATTAGTTTGTATACCTGTTGCTGCCGCTCTATCTAAAAACCATAGAAGTTGTCCTGTAACGGGGGCTATCAATTGTGCGGGGGAATTTTGAATATCCTTTTTGCCTTCTATAACGTGTTGTACAGCAATAGCTTTAGTTTTTCCATATACTAAAAACGCTATATGATGGGCATTGTTAATTAGGGGGGCAGTAAACGTAATGCGATAAATTTTTTGATCTTCTAAAAAAACGGCTTTTACTGAAGAAGTTATATCATTCAATACAGGTGTATGAGGGAAAAGAGAAGCCGTATGCGCATTATCACCCAGTCCTAATAAAATAATATCAAACAACATTTGATTGGTACCAAAGTAATTTCGAATGTCGGCTTCATATTTTTCAGCAGCCTGATCAGGTTGAAGGGTTATATCAATTGCAAAAATATGTGTTGGTGGTATTTGCAAGGGTTCAAACAAGGTTTCCCTAGCCATTCTATAGTTACTTTGACTATCCTGCTTTGGCACATAACGTTCATCACCAAAAAAGAAGTCGAGTTTTTGCCATTCTATTTTATCCTTAAAAACAGGGGAACTTAATAACTCATATAGTTTCTTTGGAGAATTTCCCCCTGATAATGCGACTGAACATTTACCTCTTTCCGCAATTGCCTGCCTGGCTACTGTAACAAAGTACAAAGCGAGATTTTCAATTACTTCTTCTTCTGTTTCAAAAATATTTATTTTCACCGTGTTATTTTTTTCCATTAGTGGGTAATGTAAACCAATGAAATCCATCCCTTGCTATCAATGCCTCTGCCAGTTCCGGCCCCCAGCTATCAGCAGAATAATTGGGGAAATTTAAACTTGCCCTGCCTTCCCACGAACTTAAAATAGGCATTAGTAAATCCCAGGCAATTTCTACCTGATCGCCACGCATAAATAAAGTCTGGTCTCCTGCCATCGTATCAAGTAATAAAGTTTCATATGCTTCAGGTGCCTGGCTGGTATAAGTTCCTTTGTAATCAAATACCATGTCCACTGTGTTCAACGCCATTTCAAGTCCGGGGCGTTTTGCCTGTACCTGCAGGCGAATACTCATTTCGGGTTGTATGCTTATAATGAGCCTGTTTTGCTGCCAGCTTTCACTTACCTCTGCCGGAAAAATCTGGTGTGGTACATCTCGGAATTGTATACTAATTACCGAGGCTGTCTGGTGCATACGCTTACCGGTTCTAACATAAAAAGGAACCCCTTTCCACCGCCAGTTATCTATAAAAAACTTAATGGCAGCAAATGTTTCTGTAAAAGATTCCGGTTGTACTTTTGGTTCTTCCCGATAACCAGGCACTTCTTTTCCTTCCATCCACCCTTTAGAATACTGGCCCCTCACCGTAGAAAGGCGCACATCTTCCGGGCCAAATTTACGCATGGCATTCAGTACATCTACTTTGCGGTTTCTTACTTCATCTGCATTAAAATTATTAGGCGCTTCCATAGCTACAAGGCAAAGTAACTGCAACAAATGATTTTGAATCATATCTCTTAATGCGCCAGACTTATTATAATAATCACCTCGCTCTTCCACCCCCAGTTGTTCTGTTACGGATATCTGTACGTGCTCAATATAATTACGGTTCCAGATAGGTTCCAGCAAAGTATTGGCAAACCGGAATGCCATAATATTTTGTACAGTTTCCTTACCAAGGTAATGGTCTATCCTATAAATTTGGCATTCATTGAATATCCCTTCCAACAATTTATTGAGCGACCGGGATGTTTCAAGATCACGGCCAAATGGCTTTTCAATTACAATTCTTGTTTTTTTTGTATCATCTGCCAGCTTGCTTTTAGACAAGTTCTCTGCAATAATGGGGAAATATTCAGGTGAAACAGCGAGGTAAAAAATAACATTTGCCCCGGCACCCCATTCAGCATTGTGCTTGTTGATATGAGTAGAAAATTCTTTATAATTCTTGCTGTCTTTTACATCAGCAGCCTGGTAAAAAAGGTGTTTACGAAACTCTTCCCATTTGTCTTTTTTTGCCTTTCCGGTTCTTGAATATTTATTAATCCCGTCCAGTATTTTTTCAGCAAACTGCTTATCCGTTAAAGTCGTCCTTCCAGTACCAATTACAGCAAACTGATCGGGCATCCATCCTTCTAAAAAAAGGTTATATAATGCAGGCGCAAGTTTGCGGGCATTAAGATCGCCGGTACCACCAAAAATGATAAATATAACAGGCTGCGATTTTAGGCTTGAGTACATATTTTGATTACAAATTTTGAGTTACTGGTTATACATTTTTTGAATTCATATCCAGGTATGCATAACTGATATTATTTTATAGCGCTTCTACTAAGAGGCTTTTTAAAAATAGAATTTTCGTTTCCCATTTCGCGGTTGGTGGGGACACCGACCTCGGCTAACCCGCCGTGG
>JAYVZR010000176.1:0-5598 GCA_043783135.1 Ferruginibacter sp.
TGGCAAATTATAAGTATGGATGCTTTTAACGGACAGTCTTATCATGCTTACCGGTAAGTCATTATCACAGTAAACATTGTGACACAAAAAAGCCCCTTCAATACTGAAGGGGCTTTATAAATATTTTATGTTATATTAATAACTCCACAAATCCTGCTCGTAGTTAAATATTTTTTCTTTAACCTTTTCTCCTTCCAGTAACTGAAATACCCCATTTTCTTTCAAACCAGGCATCCCATTAAAGAAAAGATCAAATGGATTGTCCAATGTGGTTTTAATAATACGTGAACTAAACATCCTTGTTTCAAATAATTCTTCCCAACTCATCCTGGCCCCTATATTTTTACCATTGTAAATTTCATACTTGGCAAAAATAGGGCGCATATCAGGATAATATACCCAAAACATTATTACAGGCCCAACATATTCTCCAGTTGAACTATATAAATTTTTTACAGGAGCTATTCCTAAAATACGCCAGAATAATCTTGAACTTTCTTTATCAAAAATAACTTCTTCTTTAATTTGAAACTTATAAAAAGAATCCAGGTTTACCTCTCTTGTTTTCCAGTCAATACGGTCAATAAGGCCTTTATCATTATAATGGGGAACAGAATCACCGCCACCACCAAGCGCTTTAGCTACCTGTGAAATAGTAAGCGGAGTTGTAAACCTGTCATCAATCGGGTCAAAAACTGTAACAGCACTATCCTGGATGGCTTTTAATAAAATACTTATGAACCGCTGGTTACCATTATTTTCATCCGCAGAATAACGGAAGGGTAAATTTAATTTTTCCCTTGCATCTATTTCTCTCCATATTTTTTGACGGTATACTGCATCATCCACCCTCAAATCTTCATAAGCCAATGGCACTCTGTCACGAACATCCCTTGAATCGACAGCTTCATCAAGGCGTAAAGATTTTTTTATTTTGGGAATAGGTAAACTATCAATACGGGCCGGAAGCGGAGCCGGAACAACAGCTACAGCCACGGAATCAACCTGGCTGGCAGCTTTTATTTTAGCCTTGGTTTTACCCTTGGTTGTTTTTTTTGTAGTTGTATTACTACGTTTGGTAGCAGTAC
Organism: Ferruginibacter sp.; assembly: GCA_043783135.1. GTDB lineage: Bacteria > Bacteroidota > Bacteroidia > Chitinophagales > Chitinophagaceae > Ferruginibacter. The sequence continues at coordinate 1,089 of JAYVZR010000176.1, forward strand.
GCTTTTTTTGTGCATCTGCCACTGAAAAAACAAGGGTCAGCACAACAGTTAGGCACAAAAATTTAATAAGATACTTTTTCATATATAAGATTCTTTTAGTATAAAACAAATGAAACCGGCGGTATTGTTCTTGATCTTCCATCAGGGCCTACAACTTTTAATTCATCAAAAGTTACAGTAGATCCTGGCTTACATAAATCCATTTTACTTTTAATAGGGGCCAAACTTCCATTGGATATAGTACCCGTTTGAATGCTGCCGCTGTTTGCAAAACCTGCACCGGCAAAATATACCGTAGCCCCGGTTACATTGAACCTTGCGTCAAAATCAAAGTTTAATAATTCTGCACGTATAAAATCCTGCGCTTTAAAAGCACTGGCCAGTATTCTTCCTCCTTTACTTGCTCCAATCATCCCTATCGGATCAGGAATAGTTTTTATTCTGAAATCGAATTTGCTTGATTTTCCATCTGCAGTAACAGTAAGTGTTGCCGTCGTTCCACCAGTTACAGATACTACCCTGTTTCCATTTGATCCGGTCATTGTACAACCAGTTGGTGTAACATTTGTTTTATCCCAGCCAGAACCAGATGAAATGGTAATAGGATTTGGAACACCAATATAAAATACATTCATTTTATCGAGCATGATCGCTGCACCACCTGGTGTACCAACTGTATATTTAACAACAGAGGGTACAATAACAGGTTTCCCATCTTCACCTTTAAAGGTTACATTAATTGCTACTGAATGTTCACCTGCTCCACTTACTGTTGTTTTGTAAGTAGCTTGCCCATTTTCTACTGAAGCAGGACTACCATTTATAGAAATTTGAGGATTGGAAGAAGAACTATATGCTCCGACGCCTGCTGTAACTACTAATTCTTGCCCAGGCATTAAATATGAAGAATTCTGACCAGTTAAAACTCCTACCTTATCCATATGCACTACAACTTCTCCAATTTTACTGTGGCAATAAGTAACAATCTGGTTTTCCGCATTCTTTACATTATTTTGGAATTTACTCAAAAGTGTCAAAGCTGCAACTGTTGGGGTCATGTGAAAATACGCATTGGTGAAATCTTTTTTGGTTCCATCTTGCCCTACAGGTGGAGTAACATCTACAGGAAAAGTACTCGCAAATTTTGCATTAATTGAAGTATCAAGAAGTAACATTGCTGTTTTGTAAGCAGCCAATTTTGCTTCTAGGTCTTTTCCTTTCCCCTGTGTATCAAACAATCGGGTTGCTGCATCAAGATTATCTTCTTTAAAAGATTCTTTCCCGTCTACAATAGTTAAATCAGATGCTTTTTTTAAATCTGCTTTTAAACTATCAATATAGTTATACAAATCTTGAGATAATATTTTTGCCGAATCTGCTTTAGGTGCCCATATTCTTGCATTAACCTGCGATTCAGGACGTTTTAATTTATCTGCTAATGAAGCATACAAAGTACTGTTTGCTGTAGCCAAGTTAGTATTTGAAGTCCTTAAACTTGCATCAACCACTTTAAAGGCGTTAAGGATTTCACTTGATACATTTAGTGCCAGCAATGCTGTAAGCACCAGGTACATCAGGTTAATCATCTTCTGCCGGGGCTCTTTAGGTAAAGCCATAGTATGTTAGATTTACAATTGTTTAAATGAATTTGTTTCTTTAGGATAAAGTATTTACCTGTTTACAGGCTTTGATTGTTTTAACGAATTTTATTAGTAAATTATTTTACCTGCATGGCGCTTAACATATTGCCATAAACAGAATTTAATTTACCAAGGTTACCAGCCAATAAACTAATTTGATCCTTAGCTTTGGTTGCATCTTCCACGCTACCCATCATTGCCGCACTTGCTTCTGCCATTTTACCGTAGAAGCCATTCAATGCTTTTAGGTGGTTATTGCTTTCCTTTAATTCTAATTCGTAAATAGTATTTAAAGACCCCAAATTTTTGGTTAAAACCTGTACCTGCTCATGGAAACCTTTAGAGCTTTCAGATGCTTTGTTGAAAGAAGCCATGGTAGCAGTAGTGTTTGTAAATGTAGCAGCCATGCTGCCTAAAGCTTCTGTAGCCTGTTTTGTTTTTGCACTAAAATCGCCGGTTGACTTTACAACATCGCCAATTTCGCCCATGTTATTTACAGTGGTGCCCAATTTTTGAAAACCTTCACCTAATTTTTTTAACGTAACAGGTGTAATATCAGCATCGCTTAACATTTTATCCATGCTTTTTAAAGCAGGGTTACCAGTTTCTACCGGAGCTGCTGCCATAGCAGCTTCAGGAGGTGGAGCAAAAACATATAACAATGCATAGCCAAGGAATATTATTGACTCCGTATATAATCCAATTTTTAACCAAACATCAGCACCTGGCGCATGTGTAATTTTGAAAAGTGCACCAAGCAGTACCGGCACAGCGGCCGCAGAAACAAAGATGTTAAGAATTCGATCGATGGGGCGTGATTGACCAGCTGCCATAATTTAAAAATTTAAATGTTTAATGAGGGGGTTATTTATTTTTAATACTTATACATACAAGAGATACAGCTTATAATATTATCAGTATTGATAAATTACAAGTTTATTCTCATGAAATAATTTTATTTTGGAAAACTAACTCTATACCTATTTGCCATGCTTGCTCATTGCCGGCGGCAAATCTATTACACAGCGAAAACCAATATAAGATTTTGATGTATCCTGATACTCGTAATTACGTGTACTTGTTTGTAAAAAATAGCCTACATCTTTCCAGCTACCACCGCGGATAACTTTACGTTTCATACGTGGAAGATCAGTATCCTTTGCATTCCAGCGAATATCGGGATTCATATCATGTTGAAAAGAATAACCTCCTTCGTAATAAAGTGAAGAAGTCCATTCTGCCACATTACCAGCCATATTGTACAAGCCAAAACCGTTAGGCCAATAAGCATCTGCACGTACTGTATAAAAACCTCCATCTTCAGGATAATTTCCACGGCCGGGTTTAAAGTTTGCAAGTAAACAACCTTTCCTGTTTCTTAGGTAAGGTCCTCCCCATGGAAAAGGTGATTGAGAAAGGCCACCACGTGCAGCATATTCCCATTCTGCTTCTGTTGGTAAACGGAAATCAGCTTCTGTAGACCTATTTTTTGAATCTAAATATGAATTAAGGTAATGAGTTCTCCATTCAGCAAAAGCAGATGCTTGTTTCCAGGTAACTCCTACAACAGGGTAATTACCGAAAGCTGGGTGACTATAATATTTTTTTGCCATTGGCTCATTATATGAGTAAGCAAAATCTCTTACCCAACATAAAGAATCTGGATAGGCAGGGATATCTTTCTTTACAATAAATTTAGATCTCTGCACACCAGCATTTTCTCTTTTGGCTGCTTCTTTATAATCAAAAGTTTCTGAATGGTAAACAATTTTACTTGGATCAATTTCTTTCTTATTAAAAATCCTGTTATCAGGAGTAAAAATCAATACGTCAATTTTTTCAAGTGTTGCTTTATCGTTCCACTTAATAGTTGTTGCTTTTGTCCAATCAATGTACTCATTACCATCTGTGCCTTGTTTAATGAAACCCATTTGCTTTGCAGCAATTGAATCTCTAACCCAATTGGTAAACTGACGATATTCGTTGTTGGTAATTTCTGTGGCATCCATCCAAAATCCACTGATAGATACTTGCTTATTTCTTGTAGTATATGAAGAATTTATATCCTCGTCACTAGGGCCCATGTGAAAGGTTCCTGGTGGTATGTAAACCATGCCTGGAGGTTTCGGCAAAGTCCACCCCTTAGCAGGGGATACACCGTGCAACTGCCCGTCGTTTGGCAAGGCACCATCTTTTTTATTTTTATTTTTACCAAGCATATTACAACTTGATAAAGTAATTATAGCAGTTACAGCTACAAAAAATAATGATTTGTTCTTCATCGTTTTAACTTTGAGGGTATTGGCAAATGTACTGATTATTTTGATTTTTATTAAAATCCACCAGTAGTAATGCTTATTTTTATGTTAAAAACAAGATATACAAAATTAAAACGCCTGCAGTTTTTAAATATTGTATTCTTTATTATAATTATTCCATTGACTTATTTATATGCAACTTTAAATCATTAACCGTTGTAAAGGGTTTTAAACAAACATAGTTTTTACATAGATAGATTAATGGTGCCGAACCAGCAGGTTTTGCATTCAAAATTGGATATACTTCATTTTCAACAGCTGAAACCATTAGTACTTTATATGGTATATAAGTGTTTAATAACTCACCACTTAAAATATCTGCACCTTTACCGACTATTGCAAACTCATTTAGCCCAATAACCATTTGCTGCAATAATGAAGCCCAAATACCAAAAGAAGCCGGATATTTTTTAACCGGTTCAAGAATTGCTAATAACATTTTATCTGCTCTTTGCCCCCATTCGGGTTTATTATAAATAATCGAGAGTTTTGACAAATTGGTTGCCATGATGCTATTTCCAGAAGGAGTAGCACCATCATAAATTTCTTTTT
>JAYVZR010000177.1:0-5597 GCA_043783135.1 Ferruginibacter sp.
ACTGCAATATTAGTTTAAAATTGAAAAATCAAAATTTTTCTTGTAAACTGCTATAGAAAACAGTGCGGATTATTGTGCTGTTGTAATTAATAAAAACTACAGGATTTATACAAAAACTTACAATAAAAACGGTGCCTATTTTTTGCTGAGTAAGGGTAATGCTGCAATCAAAGAAACGCTGTTACCCTTTTTCTTATAGCGACATCCTTATATATATTTCGGTGGCCCAGCCCTTTTGTAATAATAAACTCAATGTTTTTAAAGCCTTTTTCTTTTACCTTCAAGGCATCTGCAAGAGGTGTTATATCATCATCTTCATCACGTATCCAAAGTATGGTTGCCTTTATATTTTCCATCGCTCTTTTCATAGAGTACCATTTTGGAAGATGGCCACCTTTATTAAAAATAATCCTGTCAAACTCATCCCGTACGGCTTTATCATTTATTTTTAAAAGTTTAAAAGCAGTATCAATGGCAGTAGTTGTTTCCGTAGCAGGAGCAATAAAAACTATTTTGGTATTTTCATCATGCGGGGTATTTTCCATTGCAAGGCTAAGGGCAATACCACCAAATGAATGTGCCAGAAAGCCATTGACAGGGCCATATAGTTTAATTATTTTTTTAATCATTTCGCAATATTGCATGGCGTTAACAGTGCGTCCTTCGCTGTTGCCATGTGCCGGCGCATCAAAGGCAAGTACCTGGTACCCTTTGTCGAGCATAGCTACTATATAAGCGTGAAAATTATGTGCAGCAGATCCAAAGCCATGCAGAATTAATATCTTATGTGGGTTGTCTTTGTTCCATCTGTAGCCCTGTATAGTTACTCCGTCCCTTTTAAAATGCAGTATTTCGGCCCATGTAAATACAGTTCTTGCCCGGGTTGGCGATTTCAAAAATGGCATACAAAATAGCTCAAAAGCTTTCTCTGCAGTTTTTCTTTTTGAAATAAGCGACAACAGTTTAAATTTTGTTCTTATATAACTTATTGCTAATTTTTGTTTTAATTGCATATGTAACAAAGATAATAATATGAAAATTGTAATTGTAGGTGCCGGTAATGTTGCTACAGTATTAGGGAGGCTTATTAAAAAAGCAGGGCACGAAGTGCTGCAGGTTATTAGCCGTAAAGCCGACAATGCAGCAGTTTTGGCTAACGAATTGGGCTGTACTTTTGCAGATAATAGCGGCGTACTTGATAAATCGGCAGACCTGTACCTGATAGCAGTTACAGATACTGCCATGAGCCAGCTTGATGAAACCTACCACCTCGGAAACAAATTAGTGGTACATACTGCAGGCTCTGTTTCAAAAGAAATACTTAAAAAAGTAACTTATAATTATGGCGTTTTGTATCCTTTACAAAGTTTACGAAAACAAAATATGGAACTGCAACAGGATATTCCTTTATTAATAGATGCCAATACACCAGAAGCCTTAAAAACATTGCAGTCGTTTGCACATACCATATCAGGTAACGTAAATATTGCCAACGATGAGCAGAGGCTAAAGTTGCATGTAGCTGCAGTATTGGTAAGCAATTTTACTAACCATCTTTACGCATTAGCCGCAGATTATTGCAATAAAGAAGGAGTAGATTTTAAATTGTTATTGCCCTTGATTGAAGAAACAGCCCTTCGCCTTCACCATCATTTACCAGGTGAAATGAGAACGGGCCCTGCTGCCAGAAAAGATATTCAAACCCTGCAAAAACATTTGGGTTTGCTGGCACAATATCCGGCAATACATAATATTTATTTGAAAATGACAGATAGTATTATGAATCCGTGAAGCTTATTTCCAGGTAAAAATAATATCAGTCTGTACCTTATATGGGTCTATTAATTTACCATACTTATTCATTGGGTCGCCAACATATACTTCATAAGGCGGTTGAATAATTTTTTTCTTATGATCTTTAATCCAGTCTTCTAATGCAGTATATCCTTGTGGTGTTAGTTCATACGGCCCGTAAAAATGTGCCACTACAACGCTATCTGTTCCTGTTTGTTTAAGGGTTACACCTTTGGGTAATTTTGCAGGTTTTTTATCTACCGGTAAACCGGCTTCAAAAAAGAAGGGTGCCTTTTGGCTTCTATACCATACCATTGGAGCGCCTGTAACTTTCAACTTGTTTTTTTTAATTACTGCACCAAGTTTTACGCCATATATTGCTGCTAATTTTATCCCAATACGTTCGCTGTTGGCAGCACTGTCTTTCATACAAAGCACCAGTTGTTTTATTGAAACGGTATCTGTTATATTTATAATAGGCGCCTTGGTTGGCGTTATTCTTTTTTCAGGTATTGCTGCTTTTTTTTCAACAGTATCTTTTTTTATATCGGCAGTTTGTTTTTTATCATTGCTGTTATTACATGCATTTACCATAATTAGTAAAATGGTTGCAAGAAATAATTTTGTATAAATTTTATGGTATAACATAATGGCGGTAATAAAATTAATAATGAAAGTGAAAAATAGTGAAATGCTTTTTTATATGCAAATTTTTTAAATAGTAACAAAAGGAGTCAGTATATAATTTCTATTGCAGGTTTTCAAAATTGTAAACATTGGGTAATTAGTATAAGTTTTCCTTAATTGGTAATTCTACTGTACGTTTGCATCCCGAACTTTACAAATTATGTACACTATTACTTATAAATTTCAACAAAAAGGGCTTGAACCAATTACTTTTTCCGATATAGAAGATGGCCAGTCGCTGCTGGAAGTTGCTTTGAAAAATGATATTAACCTTCATCATAACTGCGGGGGCGTATGCGCCTGTAGTACCTGCCATGTTTATATTGATGAAGGAGACGGATTTTTAGAAGAACTGAATGACAGGGAGGAAGATTTTATTGACAGGGCAATAAGTCCACGCATTAATTCACGATTGGGTTGCCAGTGTGTATTGCAGGAAGGAGATGGTAATATTGTACTTACTTTGCCTGATCAAACACAATTTTTAGGAGAATAAGAAATTTTATTAACTGAATTATTTATTAGTTAATTATTGAACAATGGGGTTTTTTTATTATTTAAAAGAACCAAATTTTAACAACATTAGTACATTATCTGGTTAGCACTTTTTTATTTATGACCTTTGAACCTCCCATACACTGGAACGATTACGAAGACATAGCCATGAAGCTGCATGAGCGTTTTGGCGATGATTTTACGGAAAGTAAAATATACCGTATCCGTTTTACAGACCTGCACAAATGGGTATTGGAAATCCCTAATTTTGTAGGTACACCTGAACAAAGTAATGAAGGCCATTTGGAAATGATACAGAGCAGTTGGGTATATGAATGGCGTGATAGTCAAAAATAATAAAGTTGATAAATTGAGTGACTGATAGTTTTTACTTCTGTTAAATTGCGGGCTGCTTATTATTGTACTATGAATATTTTAGAATTATTTAAACCGGTAAAAACTTTTGTTTTTGATGTGGATGGTGTATTGGCGACGGATATGTTGTTAATAGTACAGGGTGATTGGGTACGCAGCATGAATATTAAAGATGGTTTTGGTTTACAGCTTTCTGTAAAAAAAGGATACCGTGTAGTTATTCTTTCGGGTGGAAAATCAACGCCGGTAAAGGATAGATTAGCAGGGCTAGGTATAAAAGATATTTTTTTAGGGGTGCAGGATAAAAAAGAAAAATTGCTGGAATACGTTCAGCAGCATCATTTAAAATGGGAAGAGGTATTGTATATGGGCGATGATATACCCGATTTTAGTGCAATGCAACTGGTTGGACTGCCCTGCTGCCCGGCAGATGCAGTTAACGAGATTAAGCAAATATCCAAATATATTTCTCCGGTAAATGGTGGCAGGGGATGTGGAAGAGATGTAATAGAAAAAGTACTGAAGTTAAATGGCCATTGGGATCTTGAAACAGGGATAGCTTCGAAATAAAATAGTAAGTATTTCATCTTCACATGCGATGCTTAATCCAATAACACCAATAAAGCATGAAATTATTATTTGCCTTTTTTCGTTTAATACGTTGGCCAAACCTTATTTTTATAGCTTTAACGCAATCTCTTTTTTATTACTGTATTATTGTTCCATCACTACCTGAAAGTTATAACGGACTTCCCTATACGCTAACACAATCCCTTTTTTATTTGTTAATGACAGCCTCTGTTTTTATTGCTGCTGCCGGGTATATCATCAATGATTATTTTGATATAAATATTGACCATGTAAACAAGCCTGATAAAATGGTGGTTGAAAAAATAATTAAACGGCGGAGCGCTATTTTATTACACTGGGTTATTACTTCTGCAGGGCTTTTAATTAGCCTCTATGTTTCTTTTAAAACCAGCTTTATTATTATTATTGCAAACCTGCTGTGTGCTTTATTGCTATGGGTTTACTCAACCACTTTTAAAAAACAATTGTTATCCGGAAACATCATCATTTCATTATTAACCGCCTGGACGGTCATGGTTCTTTATTTTGCAGCCAATAATACTTATCATTTTACCATACAATTTCCACAAGAAATTTTTACCGCAATGAACCGTATTTTTAAATTTGCAGTGTTATATGCCGGCTTTGCATTTATTATTTCGCTGGTACGGGAAGTGGTAAAAGATATTGAAGACATACAGGGCGATGCAAAATACAATTGTAAAACAATGCCGATTGTTTGGGGAATACCATCTTCCAAAGTATTTGCAGGAGTTTGGCTGGTGGTTTTACCAGGCGCCTTATCTATTATTTTGTTTTATGCTTTACAACTGGGTTGGTGGTTAGCAACACTTTATTGTTCAATAATGGTTGTAGCACCCCTTATATGGATATTGCGTAAGTTATATACAGCTCAAAACACACAGCAATATCACCAGGTAAGCAGTATTATTAAATTGGTAATGTTAAGCGGCATTGTATCGATGCTTTTTTTCAAATTGTATGTTTAAAAATATCATAGTGTCGGTTTGAATAGTGAAAATGTGAATAGTGAATTATTGACCATTGACCATTTACCATTGACTTACTTACATTTAAAATCAAGTTTGTATAATGAACTCTATAACCAAAATTATTTTGGCCTCACAATCTCCCCGTCGTAAACAATTACTGGAATGGGCAGAAGTACCTTTTGAAATAATTGTACAGTCAACAGATGAATCATATCCTGACAATTTACAGGTAGATGAAATTGCCATACATATAGCCCGTAATAAGGCTTTGGCCATTGTGCAAACACGCCAGCCAACCATACCAATATTGGCAGCTGATACTATTGTAGTATTAAATAAACAAATAATCGGCAAACCAAAAGACAGGGCAGATGCTATTGCTATTTTAACTCAACTATCAGCACAAAAGCATACGGTGATTACTGGTGTGGTTATTTTGCATAATGGTAAAGAAATTGCTTTTGCTGATGCAACAGATGTTGAGTTTCATGCTTTAAGCACTGAGCAAATAGCGTTTTATGTTGATAAATACCAGCCATATGATAAAGCGGGTTCTTATGCCATACAGGAATGGATTGGCGTAGTTGGTATAAAATCTGTAAACGGCGATTTTTACAATGTGATGGGATTGCCCGTGAGCAGGGTTGTTCAGGCACTATTGCA
>JAYVZR010000178.1:0-2015 GCA_043783135.1 Ferruginibacter sp.
TGATTATATTGCTATCAACTGTATGAAAAATATCGTTAATGACTTATACCCAGAAAAGCAGGATGATAAGCCACTTATAAATCAAATGATTGAAAAGGGTAAAAGGTTATATCTATTAAGCAGTTTTTTACCAACAACAGAAGAGTATAAATTGATAGGGTATACACCGAATCAACTGAAAGATTGTTATACCCAGGAAGCTGTTATCTGGGACCTGTTTATAAAGAATTCATTTTTACAGATAACTGATAAAAACATCATAAAAAATTATATTGATGAGGGGCCGAAAACACAGGAACTAGGTGAAGGCGCACCAGGCAATATTGGCTCATTTGCAGGATGGCAAATCATTAAAAAATATATGCAGAAAAAACCTGAAACTACTTTGCAGCAGTTAATGAATTTAGATACAGAGATTATTTTTCAGGAAGTAAAGTATAAACCTTAAATACTTATTTAACCTGGTATTGAAGGTTTTTAATTCATTTTAAATGGTACGGTCATTTCAAATGCCGGAATTATCACATCAAACTGCTTGTTATTATTACAGTTTTCCATTAGGTAAGTACCATACATTTTACCCATTTCGGTTTGTAAATTGCACCCGCTGATATACTGGTATTCATTGCCCGGATTTATCTGCGGCTGTACTCCTACAACACCTTCGCCTTCAACTTCCCTTAAACTTCCGGATGCATCATAAATATACCAATGCCTGCGCAATAATTTAACCGGGTATATATTTTTATTCTCAATAGTAATTTTATAAGCAAACATAAATTCGCTGACCGAAGGATTGCTATATTCAGGCTGATAAAAGGTTTCTACACTTACAGTAATTCCTTCTGATATTTTTGAGACCATTTTTTTGTGTGCTTTGTACAAAAATAACTTAAAAATTAGCCTTTTGTTGTAAATTGTATGTAATGTTTGTTAATAAAATATTATGCCTAAAAACACATAAATACACCAATGGAGAAATTACCATTTTATGGCAGCCAGAAATGTGTATCCATTCCGGAATTTGCTTTAGAGGATTGGCGCAAGTTTTTGATCCCCGCAGAAAGCCATGGATTGAGATGAGTAATTCAGAAACGGGTACGATTATTGAACAGGTAAAGAAATGTCCAAGTGGTGCTTTAAGCATTGTGGACACACACAAAAAAAGTAGTTCCGGTAAATGATGATTATCCTATCTTCTTTGCATTGCTATATCCGTTCTTTTGTAACCACTGCAATAGTTTATCCCTGTTATCTCCCTGAACAATTATTTCACCATCTTTTACAGAGCCGCCTGTTCCGCAAAAAGTTTTTAATTTTTTACTCAGGTCTTCCAGGTCGGCTTCTTTACCGGTAAAGCCTTCTACCAATGTTACGGCCTTACCTGCCCGATGCTTTTTATCCAGCCTTACTTTTATTTTTTGTTGTGCAGGCAATATGGTTTCCTGTTCTTCAAAATTATTTTCAAGGGGCTTAAAATTGGGGTCAGTGGAATATACAAGGCCGCCTAAAGAATTTATTTTATTTTGTGCCATGGTGAATTTTGGTAAAAATTTGTTATGTCAAATCATTTATAAAGTAACTGCTTTTAAACTTAAATCCAGGCTTCTGGCCTGGTGAATAACTGCTCCGCTCGAAATAAAATCTACCCCGGTAGCAGCATAAGCTTCAATATTCTGCAGGTTAATACCGCCACTAGCTTCAGTTTCATATTGTTTGCCAATAATTTTTAGTGCTTCTCTGATTAAGTCTGGTATAAAATTATCCAGCATAATACGGTTTATCTTTCCAACTGCCATCACTCTTTTTACATCATCAATACTTCTGGTTTCTACTTCTATTTTTAAACCCGGTTTTACTGTTTGCACATAATGAAATGCTTTTTCAATTGCCTTTTCTATACCGCCACAATAATCAATATGGTTGTCCTTAAGCATTATCATATCATACAAACCAAAACGATGATTAACCCCTCCGCCAATACGTACCGCTTCTTTTTCCAGCAAGCGAAAATT
>JAYVZR010000179.1:0-5579 GCA_043783135.1 Ferruginibacter sp.
TATAATGACAGGCGAAGCAGTCAAAAAAATTACCAGCACAAACTCCGGCATTGCATTACTGGCAATACCCGGTGTACATCTTAGTGGTCCCTATGTAAATATTGGTGGTCCAAGTTCTATGAGTGGTAGCCGAGGCAAACCTTTATTAATTGTCGATGGAGTTGAATATCCAAACGACCCTGATAATGATGGTATTATCGATATTGAAAAAATAACTCAACATAGTTCAGTTATGCGTTATTTAGCTCAAATACCTCCAAATATTATCGATTTTATTGAAGTATTAAGAGGGCCTGAAGCCGCCATTTATGGTTCAAGTGGCGGTAATGGTGTAATTATTGTAAATACGCTTAGCAGCCTTGAAATGCCAACAGTTAATGAAAGTATAGGTATTCTTAATTACAGTCCTAAATCATACCATATGCCTCCGCAATTTAGCATGCCCGATTATGATGACAAGCGAATAAAAGAAGCAGACTTCAAAGATTCCAAGTCTACCCTTTACTGGAATGGTCATTTGTATACCAATGATAAGGGCAAAGTAGCGGTATCATTTTTTACTTCGGATGCAGCCAGCACTTATACCATTACAGTATCAGGTATTACAGTTAACGGGGACGTTATCTACAAGAAGTCTGCATTTAAAACTAAATAAAACGCTAGTTCACTAGAAAGTTTAATACAGCTTTGCAATGAAAGAAACAACCCCTTTTCAAAGCTTTTTTACCAGTTAAGCGCTGTACCCATTCTTACAAAAGCTTCTGCGGATGGTACGTTTATTTCAATACCCCTGAATATTTCCATCATGCCATGATTGCAATCTGAAGAAGCATAAATGCCCGGAGGGTTTTGGCTGGTATGACAAAATACTGCCTTCTTTTTTTGTTCTTTGGTAGCACTCATATCAACATAATCAGTAGGCTTAAAACCCATTGTTTGAGACCCTGTGCATACTTCAAAAAAATACAGTTCAAATTTTTTACCTGTCCTTACCCAGCTTTGTATGGTAAGCAGGCTGGCAGCCTGGTGGTCTTTATGCGAATCAAGTGGCCAGTGGGTAAAAACAATCTGTGGATTTTCAGTTGTAATAAGTGCCTGTATTTTTTTTACCCACTCATTGTTAACGGTACCCTCACTATCAACCTGCCCTGCAAATACAGGTTTTGCATTCAGTATTTTACAGGCCGCTATCGCTTCCTTAGTACGGATAGAAGCTGCTTCTGCAAAAGATTTTCCAGTAATGCCGGCTTCGCCGCTGGTTAAATAAATAATCGTTATGTCATGGCCTTCTGCTGCAAGCAGCGCAAGTGTCCCACCACAGCCACTTTCAGGATCATCCGGGTGACCGCCTACACAAACTATTTTTAATTTCTTATCTTTTTTACGGGTACCTGCTTTTACAAAGGCAGGCAAACTAAAAGCTGCGGTTGCAGCTACAACATTTTTCGCAAAGATTCTGCGTGTGGATGCCATCGGTTATTTTATTTTAAAGTGAGTAGTACAACTTATTAAGTAAATGTACAGCAATTCAGTTTTTCTGCAACTTAACCAACTGGGTATTTCACTACATTTGAAAAAAAATAGCTGTGAGTAAAATACTTATTATTGATGATGAAGAAAAACTAAGGATGCTGATGGTACGTATTATCGGTTTGGAAGGTTTTGAGGTAGTGGAGGCTGCCACCTGTAAGGCTGGTTTAAAAAAGCTGGAACAATTTTCCGTAGATGTAGTGCTTTGTGATGTAAAACTTCCCGATGGTAATGGTGTTGATTTTATTAAAGAAATAAAAAATCTATATCCGCAGGTTGAAATCATTTTGCTGACCGCCTATGGTAATATTCCAGATGGAGTGCAGGCTATTAAAAATGGTGCTTTTGATTACCTCACCAAGGGCAACGACAATGATAAAATAATTCCCATTATTAACCGTGCACTCGAAAAAGTACAATTGCAAAAACGCATCGAAAAACTGGAACAACAGGTAGGTAAAAAATATGGCTTTGAAAGTATTTTAGGTTCTTCCCCGCTGATACAGGAAGCCATTAACTTTGCTAAAAAAGTAGCCCCAACAAATGCCAGCGTTTTATTGTTGGGAGAAACGGGTACCGGTAAGGAAGTATTTGCTCAGGCCATTCATAACGGCAGCCTAAGAATGGGTAAACCCTTTATGGCACTTAATTGCAGCGCATTTGGCAAAGAGTTGCTGGAGAGTGAAATATTTGGGCATAAAGCCGGTGCTTTTACCGGTGCATTAAAAGATAAAAAGGGTTTGATTGAAGAAGCAAATACAGGTACTTTATTTTTGGACGAGATTGGCGAGATGCATATTGACCTGCAGTCGAAATTATTACGGGTGCTGGAAACCAATGAATTTATAAAAGTAGGTGATACAAAATCAACTAAAGTGGATGTGAGAATTATTGCAGCCACCAACCGCGACTTACAGGAGGAAGTAAAGACCGGCAGGTTTAGAGAGGATCTTTTTTACAGGATAAATGTTTTTACTATAATGCTTCCTGTATTGAGGGATAGAAAGAAAGACATCCCTGTTTTGGCAAATTATTTTTTACAGTTATTTGCACAAAAAACCAATAAGCGCATTGAAGTGATGAGTAAGGATTTTATTGCTCATTTACAAAACCATCAATGGAAAGGAAATATTAGGGAATTAAAAAATGTAATTGAAAGAGCGGTAATATTAGCTGAAGGAGCCCAATTGACAGCAGACAGTTTACCGGTGGAATTACAAATTAATGATATTCACCAACAAAGCGGTATGTCGGCTTTTGAATTATCAAGTGTTGAAAAATTACATATTCAGCGGGTTTTAAATCATACAAAAGGAAATAAAACAGAAGCAGCCCGCCTGCTAAATATAGGATTAACCACCTTGTATAGAAAAATTGAGGAGTATAAAATTTTTTAAACCATTTCAAAATGAAAATCACCCTACCAAAACGGAAGTTTTTTAATTATTTTAAACAAATTGAACTTAGCGATGCATTTAATCAAATAGTTTTGCAAAAGTGAATGCCGGCAACAAGTTTTATTGACTTTATCCTGCTATAATAACAGTAGCATAAATGATTCCTGTACAAATTATACAATTTACCAGCGGGTTATAAAAATTTGTTTTGTTCCTGCTTACTCAACCAAAACATAACTATGCATCCTAACTTAAAGAAAGTTACCAGTGCCGGATTATTAATTACACTTGGAATTATTTTTGGTGATATTGGTACTTCCCCCCTCTATGTTTTTTCAGCAATAATTGGGAAAAGAGTTATTACAGATCAATTGGTGTATGGTGGCATATCTTGCGTGTTTTGGACATTGACCCTGCAGACTACTTTTAAATATATACTGCTTACGCTACAGGCAGATAATAAAGGAGAAGGTGGTATATTTTCTTTATATGCCATTGTGTGGAGGTACAGGCATTGGCTTTATTTTCCAGCTGCACTGGGCGCTGCCACTTTATTGGCAGATGGAATTATTACCCCCCCCATCTCAGTATCTTCTGCCATAGAAGGCCTCAATGGTGTTCATGGATTGGAAAATATTATTGTACCCGGCAATGCACTTACCATTGGAATTATAATCGCAATCATTTCTTTATTATTTTTCTTTCAACAATTTGGTACTAAAATAATTGGTAGCTCCTTTGGGCCAATCATGTTTATGTGGTTTACCATGATCATGATTTTAGGCATTGTTCAGGTAACTTACTATCCCCATATATTGTCAGCTTTTAACCCATATTATGCCTATGACCTGCTAAGCCACTACCCTAAAGGGTTTTGGTTATTAGGCTCTGTATTTTTATGTACCACCGGGGCAGAAGCATTGTACAGCGATCTTGGGCATTGTGGAAGAAAAAATATCCAGGTAAGCTGGATATTTGTAAAAGTTGCATTGGTTGCTAATTATTTTGGCCAGGCGGCATGGTTACTAAAAAGCGGTAAAACAACATTGGATGGTATCAATCCTTTCTATGCAATTATACCTCATTCATTTTTGTTGCCTTCAATTATTGTAGCAACTCTGGCAACAATAATAGCAAGCCAGGCATTGATCAGCGGGTCGTTTACATTAATCAGTGAAGCAGTAAATATGAATTTCTGGCCCCGTATCACCATAAAATTTCCAACCAATGTAAGGGGGCAAATTTACATTCCAAGCATCAACTGGATTTTATGGATTGGTTGTGTAGTAATGATGCTTTATTTTAAAGAATCAAGCGCAATGGAGGCTGCATATGGCTTTTCTATTACTATTGCCATGTTAATGACAACCATGCTGATGTTCTATTATATGAAGTTTATAAAAAAATGGTCAACTCCAGTTTTATTGTTGATACTTGCTATTTTCCTTTCAGTAGAACTTTCTTTTTTTATTGCTAATGTTGCCAAAATAAAGCAACGGTGGATGTTTTTAATATTCGAAATAATGTTGGTATTCATTATGTATATATGGTATAAGGCACGAAAAATTACTAACCGTTTTTTACACTTCGAACCTATCAGCCCTTTTGTACCTGCATTGCATAATTTGAGTGCTAATTTATCTGAACCAAAGTATGCTACTCACTTGGTTTATCTTACCAAAGCCAATAATCAAAAAAATGTTGAAAAAAGAATTTTAGAATCCATTTTTAGTAAACGGCCCAAACGTGCTGATGTCTACTGGTTTGTTCATATCGACAGAGCAGATGAGCCATACACTATGGAATATTCTGTTGAAGAAATTGAACATGATAAAATCATCAGGATAGAATTTCGTTTAGGCTTCCGCATTCAGCCAAGAATAAACCTTTTTCTAAAAAAGGTAATGGAAGAAATGGTTGAACACCATGATTTGGAAATTGGTACAAATGAGGCAGCTCCGTTGTTAAACAAACACAATATTTCCGCGGATGTGCGGTATGTGTTAATACAGAAATTTCTATCTATTGAAAATGAGTTTTCATTTAAAGACAGTTTCATCCTGAATTCCTATTTCGCTATATTAAATCTTGGGCAATCTGATAAAAAAGCATTCGGACTGGAAATGGGCGATACTGCTATCGAACGCATTCCGCTGGTTGTTTCACCGGTGATCAACATCCCGCTCAAGCGAATTGCGCACTTATAGTACTATACCATTCTGATAAAAAACCCTTCCGTTTTGGAAGGGTTTTTTATTTTGGCAAAAAACATAGTTTCATAAATTTTTTGCCGAAACCCTTTACTGCAATGGGTTACAACTTTACAATACCTGTTATTTCAACATGGGCATATCGTTTGGCATATCCTTTACAAACAAAAAATATGAAACATCATCTTCAACAGTTTAAATAAAAAATAAAACCTTTTCATCTTTTTGTGACCTTTTATTTATTAATCATATAGGCGGGCCTTATCTATAAATTCATCAAACAATAAATTATGTTAATCACTATTATTTTAGTTGTGGCAGGCATTATAGCATTTGCCCTTTTTTTTAAATCAATCGATTTTTTTGACAAGATATGATCACTTCATCAGGCATAAATTTTAAAACATGTTATTACTTTTTATTTTATCCACCCTGGTTTTTT
>JAYVZR010000180.1:0-5571 GCA_043783135.1 Ferruginibacter sp.
ATTCCGAACGGATCATTTGTTATGCGGATGAAATTTCCGGCGGGGGTTACGAAGCGGCCGCTGGGTAATATTGAAATGCCTTTTTTGTTGATGCTGCAAAATTGGTTGATGCCTGGAACTTGCAAAACAGTTGCCTGTTTTTGTGCATGTAAATCAATTGATAAAAAAACAACTGCCAATATAATAAATACGGTTTGTCTGATAATGTATTGCAAGTGATTGATTTTAATAAAAAAATGAAACAAAGACTAAAGCGAAACTACCATGTAGTTTCGCTTTAAGAATCAAAGAATTATTTTGAAGGTTAAATGGCTTTGGTAAGAGAATATATTTTACTTAACTAACCATATATCCTGATTGATATCATCTCCGGCTCCACCGAACTGACTTTGTATTGCTGCACCTACATTTGTTCCATTAACAGACAATTCATTATTGGGGTATTGAAACCTTCTCGGAATTTTACCGCCATTTCCGGTACCTGCACCAGTATTAAATACTGGTACACCTGTTCTGCGCCATTGGTAATACCCTTGTAATCCGGAATTACGAAAATAGGCCAGGTATTTCTGGGTCAATATCTGATTTAGACCATCACTGTTATTTCCTTTATATTTCACCAGTGGCTGATTAAAGTAGGTTGTAAAACTAAAAGGAATGGTATAGGTAAGATTACCGGTTCCATCTTCCTTTCGAATTGTTACTACATTATTACCATCCTTAATGCTATAAAAATCAAACATTGCTTTTACCCCGTTAGTGTACCAGGTTTCAGCATTACCTGTAGTCCACCCCCTGTTAACTGCTTCTGCAATAGCAAAACAAACTTCTCCATAGCTTATTATAAGAGTAGGTTCGCCGGTAAGACCTGAATAGTAATGGTTGTAATTGTAAAGCGATAATCTGCCTGCACCAGATTCAGTAGCAAGAAAACTTAAATCGGAACCTAGCGGAGCACCAACATAAGATCTAAAATCAGTATCTGCAAACCCTAAACCACGTGCAGGTTCTGCGACTATCATAGAACGCAAATCGTTTAAAGAACTTAAAGTATTAAGAAAAGTTGATCCCAGGTTTAAGCGACCTGCATTGTTACCATAATTGGTTGCATTGTCAGGATAATAATTAAATTTATCATTATAAATATATTGAAGGTTATCGGCATTACTTGTAAAGATGGGATACTTTGTGGGGTTGCTAACAACATCATTGAACTGTCCTTTCACATTCAAATCTGCGTCACTGGCTTTCTTACTTAATTCAATCAGCACCCTTAACCTGTAACTGTTTACGGCTTTTTGCCAATTTACCAATGCAGCACGTGCGCTGCTGGCATTGTCGCTTGGATTATAGTAAAAGTCGCCTGAAAATTCAAGGAAGCCATTTGCCAACAGCCCTGCAAGAATGATATTGGAAGAATCAAGCCATACCAATGACTGTCTGAATACCTCTTTTTGTGTATCGTATTTTGGAGCAATATTGTTAATGCCCTGCAAAGCGTTTGTCATGGGTACATCTCCCACTTTCTCACTCATATTTACAAAGAAGTAACTTCTTAAAAATAACCCTAAAGCACGGTAAGGATTGTTATCACTTCCTGCTAATTTACTGGCAGTGGTTTCCATTGCCAATACATTATTTAAAGTGCCATAATTTAAACCAGCACTCCCGTTCCAATATTTATTATCGCCATAATAGGTGTAATTGGAGGCAATGTACTGCCCTGCTTTATCTTCTCCCCCACCCGGATATACTACAATATCATTTAATACAGCCCGCAATATAACTCCAGGCGGTACTGCAACGGGGAGGTTATTATTTTTTGAGAAGTCCTCAAACTTTTTGTTACAGCCCGTAAATATTACGAGAGCCATAAGTACAAGTGCTATTTTATTTTTAAACGATTTCATACAAATATTTTTTAGTTGAAGTGTTATGTTTTAGAAAACCACATTAATGTTAACTCCATAGCTTCTTGTTGTTGGTGTTTGGAGATTGTATTCTCTGCTGATGCTGTTAAACTGATCACGGCCTGGATATTGATCAACATCCATGTCTTTAAATGCCTGCGGGAAAAAGTATAAAAGATTTCTGCCCACCAGAGAGAGATCAACTTTACTAATACCTGTTTTTCCTAAAATTTTCTTAGGTAATGAATAACTGATTACCAGTTCACGGAGTTTTGCGTAGGTTTTATTAACCATTGTATGCTGAGGATCGTTGTAAAAACTACTCACGTAATCCTGTATCCAGAAAGGAGCCGTTTTGTTTTGCGTATATGAAAGTGCTTTGCCATTTGTAATTACACCTGTGACGGGATCGTAATTGATAAGATCACTTCCACCAACAACCTGTACCCCATCTCCTCCCAAAATAGGAATACCACTTGCATCAACAGCACCTGCATAATTTGCATCGCCCCAATGACTGGATTCATATAAACGGGCTTCTCCTATTTTACCACTATTGGTATTGGCACCACGACCACCTTCTGTTAACTTACGTAAAACACGGTCCTGAATTTTTCCACCCACCATACCATCAAACTGAAAGGCAAAGCTAAAGGATTGGTAAGTAAACTTATTGTGAATACCCCAGCTCCAATCCGGATCTGCATGACCCAGATATTGTGCTTTTGGAAGATAGATCGGGAA
This sequence comes from Ferruginibacter sp., assembly GCA_043783135.1. Lineage (GTDB taxonomy): Bacteria > Bacteroidota > Bacteroidia > Chitinophagales > Chitinophagaceae > Ferruginibacter. The sequence continues at coordinate 2,655 of JAYVZR010000180.1, forward strand.
ACCACTTTCATCATGAATTATTTTACCATCGGGTGTCATTGCTTCAAAAGATCCATATAATTGATCAACCCTGTCTCCTATTTTGTAAGGGTAGCCAGTGCCATTTCCAAGAGTAGTTGCCCCCCCGGCAAATTTATCAAATACTTCTTTATAAGTTGCCCAGTTAATCAGCACATCCCAACGAAAATCCTTTTGCTGTATAGGAGTACCCGTTAAAGATATTTCAGCACCAGTTCTTTTGGTAGTTAAACCTGTAGTTACAAAATAACTTAAACCACTTGCTTCTGATATTGATTGATTGGAGATAACAGGGCCATCTTTGTATTGAAAATACGTGGCATTTAAACCAAGCTTGTTCTTCAAAAAACGAATATCAATCCCTGCCTCGTAGTTGCTTCTTGAAGAAGGCTGTACACCCGGATTAATGCTATAATTGGGAGCATAGGCACCTGTTTGATTATTATAAACAGGAGTGGTGGTATAAGCAGGTTGCTGTAAGCTATAATTTGGACCATCATAAGGAGTATAAAAATTATTTCCATACCCTACAGGACTACCAGACCCAAGATCCTGGAATGCTGCACCAGCAAAGGCTCTTGTTCCTCCATCTTTAACATTGGTAAAGGCCCCTCTTAATTTAAGGAAAGTGATTGTTTTAGGAAGCGTAACATAATCAGAGATAACAGAACTTAAAGTTACGGATGGATAGAAGTAAGCATTTTTACCTACTGGCAATGCAGATGTTTTATCCAAACGACCCGTAGTTGTTATTGTAAAATATTTTTTATAAGTAAGATCTAAAGAATAATATGCACTCATCTGAATCAGGTTAGCGGCATAAGAGTATGCACGTACAGGTTTAACTGAATTGGAAAAAGAATAAACATTTGGCACTATAAGCTGATCTGTACTTACATAACTTGATGTATATTTCATGTTACGCATTGAACCTCCGCCATAGGCACTCAAAGACAAACCAGACTTGGCTATATTTTCTTTATTAAACCTTAATAACAATTCTGTATTGTTTTCCCAAAGATCTCTGCGATCTTCCCTAAAGTTACCACGTCCATGCTCATCTCCATAAGGGTGGGCAGAAAATGGTTCTTTTTCAGCTCTTAAAACATCGTAGGTAGTTACATTTGACCTAACCATTACATCAAGGTCTTTATTAAACTTGTAAGTAAAAGCAAGCCACCCATATAAATCATTTTTATAGTGGCTTCTTAGCCATTCGTAACTGGAAAACCAAGGATTGGAGTAGCGTTTGTACTCAACATAATTTTGTTGTATTCCTTCTTTACCTGGCTGCCAGTAATTTCTAATAGCTGGATCCAATACATTCCAGTCCGCACCAGTCCAAACATCTACATTATAAATAATACTGTTGGGACCATAAACTGCATCAGGTATATTTTTTGAAAACTGTCGGTTGTAATTAATGTTACCCTCCACTTTAAATTTATCGGTTACATCGTAACTGGCAACAAGGTTTAAATTAACAGTGTTTAAACTTGTGTTAGGTGTAATACCACGTTGATATCCATTCGATACAGACATCCTGATATTGGATCTGTCTGTAACCGAAGAAAAGTTAATATTATTGCTGGTTAATAACCCCGGTTGTAAAAAATTAGAAAGGTTATTTTTGCCACGGGCTACCCACGGAGTTGGTTTAATATTCCCTGTAAAAGTTTTACCGTTAAGGAACGTAGTGGTGTAAGTTTTATTAGGATCATAAGGACCATCATATTGTGGCAACAATAAACCAGCGTCTAAGCGTGGACCCCAAACATCGTAATCCTTATCATTTTTTCCTGACCCAGTGCCATTGCTGTTGTAATCGCCAAAAGCATATTGCTGGTTGTCACCCCCTCCATATTCATTTTGCACTTTAGGGATAGCAATAAATCCGTGATTAATCTGCGTACTGCTATTTACTTCTACAGTAAAACCTTTGCTATTTTTTTTACCACGTTTTGTTGTAATCATTATAGCGCCATTGATACCCCGGCTACCATACAACGCTGCTGCAGTGGGGCCTTTAAGCACCGTATAAGTTTCAATATCATCGGGGCTGATATTCCATGTATCCGAGTTGATAGGTATGCCATCTACTATATAAAAGTTAAGTGGAGATCCTCTTAACAAAACAGTAGGCGTTGCAAGTAACTCGGCGTTTATACCAACATTTAAACCAGCAACTTTACCAACAAGACCATTTACAGGGTTAGATTCACGGGCTTTTAATAAATCAGCACCCTTAATCTCCTGCACTGAATAGCCTAATCTTTTTACATCCTTTTTTACTCCCAATGCGGTTACCACCACCTCATTCAATTGCCTGTTATCTGCCTGCAATTGAATGGCTAAAAAATTAGCAGATGCAGTATAGGTTTGGCTTTCAAATCCCACAATGCTAATCGTTAATTTTTCGCCTTTGGCAGCCGAAACAGAAAATTCACCTTCTGTATTGGAAGTAGTGCCGGTTTTAGAATTCTTTAGTTGGATAGAGGCGCCATCAATTGATTTACCTGTAGCGGCATCGGTAATTTTACCTTTTACCTGTATATTTTGTGCCTGGGAAAAGAAGGGGAGGCACATTATTGTAAAAGCCAATAATAGCCTGGTTAATTTTTTTGCAGTTAGATTCATAAACAGCGTTTTTTTGTTTGTAGATCAAAATTACCTCTGCTAATTTAACAAATTGTTGTGAGAAAGTTAAGTTTTAGTAAACTTAATGTTACGAAATTAAGAAATTGTTTAATGAAAGTAAACAAAAAGCCTTCATGCTTTACATTCATTAATTTACTTTATTTTGGAGTATTGAAAATATACAGCACCAGCAGTTGCGCCTCGGCATCTCCGATATTTTTAGGATTGTGTGGCTCAGTGGCATCAAAAAAAATAGAATCGC
>JAYVZR010000181.1:0-14425 GCA_043783135.1 Ferruginibacter sp.
CAGTAAAATTAATCTATTCAACAATAGTATGACACAGGCAAGCATCATAACAATAGGTGATGAATTATTAATAGGACAAGTGGTAGATACAAACAGTACCTGGATGGCCCAGCAATTAAACAAAGCAGGCATATTGGTTGTAAGACGCATAGCCGTAGGTGATGTATGGGAAGAAATATGGAAAGCACTTGATGAAGAAAGTAAACATGCGGATATTATTTTAATTACCGGTGGCCTTGGCCCCACAGCCGATGATATTACCAAACCTTTACTGAATAAATATTTTGGTGGAAAATTAGTGGTGGATGAAGGTGCTTTGCAAAATGTAAAATACATTTTTGAGAAAGTACTCCACCGGCCGATGATTGAAAGAAATCTCCAACAGGCCGAAGTACCTGATACCTGTAAGGTGATACAAAATAAAAGAGGCACCGCCCCCGGTATGTGGTTTGAAAAAGATGGAAAAGTGTTTGTGAGCATGCCCGGTGTACCATTTGAAATGAAGGGCATGATGGACGACTATGTAATCCCGGAATTAAGTACTCATTTTATATTTCCGCATATTATACATCGTACGCTGCTAACTGCCGGTGTTGGTGAGTCTTTTTTGGCAGAGCAAATAAAAGATTTTGAAAATGCTTTGCCTGCTCATGTAAAACTGGCTTATTTACCCAACTACGGCATGGTTCGTTTGCGTTTATCGTCTGTTGGATTTGACAGGATTGCCATTGAAAAAGAAGTAGATAATTTATTTGAAAAGCTGCAGCAACTGGTAAAAGAAAACCTTGTGACCAACGAGGATGAGTCTATGGAAAAAGTAATCGGTAAATTATTAATTGCCCGTAACAAAACCATGTGTACTGCCGAAAGTTGCACCGGTGGCTATATTGCACATTTATTAACTTCTATTCCCGGTTCTTCAGCATTTTATGATGGCAGCGTGGTAAGCTATTCTTACAAGGCAAAAGAAGATTTATTGAATGTTTCTAAAGAGCTGTTGCAAACAAAGGGAGCAGTAAGTGAAGAAGTGGTTATTGAAATGGCCAAAGGAGCATTGGCGGCTATACAATCCAACTATGTAATTGCAGTATCTGGCATCATGGGGCCTGATGGTGGCATGCCCGATAAGCCGGTAGGCACAGTTTGGATAGCGGTAGGTAATACCAATAAAATAGAAACCCAAAAATTATACTTCCGCTTTGACAGGGAACGAAATACACAGCTAACTGCTACAAACGCCATTAATATACTTCGGAAATTCATATTGGCTGATACTTCCAATCCTTAAACAGCAGATGGTGAACAAACATGGGGGATACAAATTATTGCATTTCGTTTGACCTCACCCATACCCGCCCGATTTATCGGGAGGGCTTTAGAACGCTTTTAGTTTAGTGTCGGCGGTGTAATTACAGAGAAATAATTATCTTTGTTTATTAAAAGAATGATTGCTGTATTTTTATAGTGTTTCCGGTAACAAGTATTGTTCAAGCTGTTGTTTTTCAATTTAACATTGCTGTGTTATGTTAATCCCGAATAGGGGAACTCACTTTTACCGCTTACCAATAGCATCACTCATTTAACCAAAATCTTTAATACAAATAGTATGGCACTTGTAGATTTAATAATGCCTAAATTAGGCGAAAGCATTATGGAAGCAACCATTTTAAAATGGCATAAAAAACCAGGTGATATTATTAAAGAAGATGAAACAGTATTGGATATTGCCACAGATAAAGTAGATAGCGAAGTACCTGCAATTACAGCCGGGGTACTGGAAGAAATTTTGTTTAACGAAAATGATATTGTACCCATTGGTACCGTTATTGCAAAAATAAGGGCAGGTGCCAGTTCGGCAGTTACTCAAAATCAACCTTTAGCACCAGCTCCACAACCACAGTATGAAGAAGCAAAAGTAATGGAGGAAGTTCCCTATCAGCCATCCCAGTTTGTTGCACAGCCTTCAACAGGCAATAATAAAAATGTTATAAAATTTTACTCACCGCTTGTTTTAAATATCGCCCAACAGGAAGGTATTGGTATGGTTGAACTGGAAAATATTGAAGGTACCGGCCAGGATGGAAGGGTTAGCAAAAAAGATATTTTAGCGTATGTGTCTGCAAGGGCAACTGGTAATCATCAACCACAGGTTACAACCAAAACTTTTACAGATCCTGCCCCTGAAAATGAAAATAATAACCAGGTTGCTGTAGCTGGCAGTAATACTGCAATTGCTGGTGGCTATACCGGCAATGTTGAAATAGTTGAAATGGACCGTATGCGTAAACTGATTGCCAAACACATGGTAGACAGCAAAAATACCAGTGCTCATGTAACCAGTTTTGCAGAATGTGATGTTACCAATGTTGTTTTGTGGAGAGAAAAAATTAAGAAAGATTTTGAAAAAAGGGAAGGCGAAAAAATAACCTATACACCTTTATTTATTGAAGCTATTGTAAAGAGCATAAAAAAATACCCGCTGTTAAGCAGCTCTATTGATGGTGATAAAATAATTATAAAAAAAGATTTAAACATTGGTATGGCAACGGCTTTACCCAATGGTAACCTGATTGTACCTGTTATTAAAAATGCAGATCAGTTAAACCTTGTTGGATTAACAAAGCAGGTTAATGGACTTGCCAACGCTGCAAGAACTGGCAAATTAAAACCTGATGATACAACAGGTGGCACTTTTACCCTTACCAATGTTGGTACTTTTGGAAGCATCATGGGTACGCCCATCATCAATCAGCCACAAGTAGCTATCATGGCTGTTGGAGCTATTAAAAAAAGGCCTATGGTAATTGAAACACCGCAGGGCGACAGCATTGCCATACGTCACATGATGTATATTTCATTGAGTTACGATCATCGTATTATTGATGGTGCATTAGGATCTACTTTTTTAAATGCTGTATCAAAGGAATTGGAAAATTTTGATGGCAACAGAAGTTTTTAAAATCATCTGATTAAACAATACAAATAGTATAAAAGCAGAAGATCAGGCCTTAGCCTGATCTTTTTACACCTTTGTCCCGCAACCGGTGTCTCTACTGTAAACCCGCTAACTAAAAATTCTTAAATAATCAATCAATACCAAAAGCAAACAATGTTGATGAGCCGTCCATACTGCCCATTCCCATATTCATCATAGTAAAAACATATTCACCTTTACCAAGTGGCTTATCAATTACCATTTCCCAATAACCTTCTCTTATTTTTTTAAGGCTAAAAGTTATTTTATCGGCCGACTTCGACTTGCCTCCAAATGGCACCGCTCCCCCTACTTTCATCGTCAGCACTTTTCTTTTACCCTTGCCACTTTCTGCTTTATACAAATTTATATTGGCTGGGTCATTCATGCCCATACCTGCCATACCCTGCATCATTGAGGGATCCATACCATTGGCCAACATCATAGAATCTTTTTGAGAAACGCCGCCAGTTGCAGAAGATGCGCCTGTGGAAAAAATAAAAGAAAGCTGGCCCCTGTTGTGCAGCCTCACCGTTGATCTTTCTCCATCAATATAATAGCCATTCTCAGCTCCGCCTAAACCGCCCATTTTAGTTTTTGATTCCAGTTTAGAAGAATTTTTTTCCAGCCTCTGCGCTGTATATGCAGTATCTTTTTCCAAAAAATTTACCTCGTTATTAAATTCGGGGTCAGGGTAATTATGTTTTGTGTTTTGGGCAACTGCCAGTACCGTACCCATTACAAAATACAGCAGCAGCATAAAATTTCTTTTCATCGGTTTATTTTTAAAAGTATATTAAATTTGCGGAGTTGCAGCTTTGAGTAATACTCTATTCTTTTTTTGATTTACCGCCGCCAAACTTCCATCCGGCAAATAATTGCACCACATTATTTTTTGCATCCTCACTTGTAAAACTGGGTACCTGGTAATTTGCAAGCCCGCTGTATATTTTGGCCAGGCTTACATTATATCTGGCCCCTATTAATAACCCTTTAAATGGGTGAACCTGAAAACCTACTGCATAACCATAATCGAAACGGTTATAGAAATCAGTTATATTGGCGTAGGGATCAGTAGCCCCGGTAGTTTTTTTACTGCTATCTACATTGGCATTTAACAATATTGCTGTTTGAGCGCCGAATTGTATTTGAAAAAACTTCGTAATATTAATACACATTATTTGCGCCTGTGTAAAATAATTAAGGTTTACATTGCCCGTATTGGTGGCGGTTTTATAATTATACCCCTGTTTGGAATAAAGTAGTTCCGACTGAAAGCTGAGAATTTTTTTTGTGGGGGATGTAAAAATTATACCAACATTAAAGCCAGACTGGCTTTTATTGTTAATGTCGCTGGCTGATGCAACTTTGGCAAAATTAAGTCCTGCTTTTATACCCAATTGTGCATGCACAAAAACCGGGGAAAAGAGAAGAAGGAAAATGATTGTCTTTTTCATATTATTATTTTAAAAGGTTGATTATTTAAAATGGGAGAAGATTATTTGCTAATCACTGTTCTTCCAATCAATGCCGTAAGCAAAAACAGTAAACTCTTTAAGCTCCATATTTTTTACCCAAACAAAACCATACTCCCCTGCCTCCAGTTGTTCTGGTAATTGTATCATGTAATTATCTTTCGAAATCATTTTTACACTAAAGCTGATGAGCTTCCCTTTTGCTTCGTCTTTATCAGTTATTAAGCCTTCTTTTGCAGCAATGGTTACTTCCCGTTTTTGCTCTGCCGGTAAAAAAAGGTAAAGCTTTATATAACTGGTAAGGTCAATTACATCGCCACTGGTTTTAATAAAAAAAACGATATCTTTTTTTGCAACAAAACGTATTTTAGATGACGGCGCATCCATACTCAAAAATTGTTTTGCCCCTTTTAAACCAAATGTTTTCTTTTTAGTAACCATCAGCGCATTGGCATTTTCTAATTTAATAAGCCGGTTGCCGTTTTTGTCAAAGTAATATGGCTGGTTAATAAATTCCGGTACAGGTAAAACAATTTCCTGTAGCACAACTGGTTTTACATATGGCTTTGTTATATGCTTTACTATAATGGTGTCGTATTTGGTGCCTTTTTTTACAGTTTTATTCTGTGCCTGCACAGATAAATTAAAACACAGTGCGGTAATTAATGACAGCATTATAAAATTTAAGATCCTTTTCATCATTATGGTTTTTTTAAACATTTTTACACCGGGTTAAGAGTTGTTTGTGATACAAGAAATTCTATTTATCAACTGCAATTTTGCACCTTAAAAGTAAGAGGATGTTTTTCTTTCAGCATCACCTTAAACAGTGATTCGCCCGGTTTTTCAACGAATCACCTTTTCAGGTGAGCAGCCCGCAATCACTCATCTTTTAATTGTCTGATGGTGTATTTTACGTACACAAGACCTCCCTCATTACCAATTACCTGAGTTTGTTCTCCCTCTTTGGCTTCAAATTTTATACGTTGGGGAAAAGCAGGCATCCCCGCTACTATTGCATTTGCCTGGGCGTTGCTGGCGGTTGTCCAATCACCTTTACCAACCGGTGGACACTTAACTTGTAATAAAGACAGTATGGTGGGTGCACGTTTAAATTGTATGTCTACCCATGCATTGCCGCCTGAAGCTGCAGGAGGGATTATTTCTATGCTGCTGGCTCCAATAATGTGTACATTACCTGTGCCAGCTTTTAAAAGTGTAATAATACATTTGCCTTTATAATCTAATTTATCATCTGAATTTTTATTTACCTTTTCAATTACTTTTGAATCCTTTCCATTTAATGATACTACAAAACTACCCGTATCTTTATAGGTTACATTACCTAATTGAGATCCTGCCACTCCAGTGGCACTGCTGATAATGGTAACTTCATAAGCATTGTCGTAAATAAGAATATTGCTTACCAAGCTAAGGTTATTAAATTTATCTCCTTTAACTCCATTTGGAAACCAGGTAAGTCCCTCTAATTTAACTGATACGGCTACCGGATTTTGGGCCGGAACTTGCGCCGGAGCTGTATATGTATTGCCAATGGTAAAGGAATTTGCAAATTGTAATTTTCCCACACTGGCATTTCCACCCTGGATTCCATTTGCTTTCCAGATAGTTTTTTTCGGTTTCCTTTCTAATTTAACGAGGTCTCCACCGTCTTCATCTTTTGGTGTTGGCTCTATACCAATAATTGTCAATACTATGCTCTTTTTTATTTTAACTTTTGCTTTATCGGGCGTTATTTTTATTGCATCAAATCTTGACCAGTCACTAAAATGATTGATATTTCCGCTGATAGTTTTTGCGTCTGTATCCAGGGTAAATTTTTTAAGACTATACCATTGCCCTGTATTATCCTGCATAGCAATACCCATTAGTAATTGCATACTGTCTGCAGATTCTTCATCTGTATAATGAAAAACAAGTTGCACCGGTTGATTAAACTGTATGCCAGATGGTTCTAAACGATAGGCTTTGCCATTGCCATTTGGCATTGTATTATTAATAGGCAGAATACTGAAAATTGTTTTTTTAGATATGGCTCCTTCGGGGATTATTAATTCAACTTTTCCATCGGATGAAGTAATATTGCCACCATCTTTACCAATTTTCATTTCGGCTTTTTCGCCATCAGGTTTTCCTATCGCTGTAATAGCGGATGTAGCAGCAGTATCCTGCATTTTATTATTTTGTGCTGCCATTCTTGCTGAAAAAAATAAAAAGATAAGCGCAAAGATTATTTTCATTTGAAAAATTATTTATTAAGATTAATTAAATGAAGAAGTTCAAATGTAGAGATGGTTATTTCTTATTACATCACCCGAAACAGTGATTCATTCAGCATTTGACAGTTATCACCCTAAACTGGTATTTTAAATAGATTGTTTGCATTTGTGAAACAGAATGATAACCTTTATGAAGTATAAACCATTGTCTTCTTCTATGAAATTTCTTGTACTATATTTTTTTCTATTATCAATCTGTGTTGCCAGCCCAGAAAAGGCATTGACACAAACACAGAGTATTGATAGCATGGAACTTGCCCTTCAGCAGCCAGCCGGAGATTCGGTGAGGGTATTTGCTTTTCTTCAATTAGCCAGTCAATGCTTTAATTATGATTCTTTAAAAGCATTGCGCTACCTGAATGAAGGATATATTCTTACAAAAAAATTGAAATGGGATTATGCCACTGCCGAGTATTACAACAACAAAGCCATTACAAAACAATATGGCAACGGAAATGCTGATGTGGCCAATTTAATTTTTGATACAGCTATTATGTTTTATCAAAAAGCAATTAATGCAAACCGGAATAAAAAAGAAGTATCAGATGCAAGGCTGTCCATTGCAACCTGTAAAGGACAACAGGGAGATCTATTGTCAGAAAAACAAAAAACAAAAGAAGCTATAACCGCCTATATTGAAGCGTTGGAAGCCTGGAAAAATTCAGACAATCCTCAAAAACAAATTGCCATTGCCACTTATTATTCCAAAATATCCACCATTTATTATAAGCTGGACCAATTTGATAAAGCACTAGAATACGACAAACTTTCACTATCTATTTTTATGGCTGGTACAAATGAAGAAGGTAAGGCCTGGGCATTGGTGTATGTATGTGATGATTTTAAAGCATTGAAACAAATTGACTCCAGCTTGCTATACCTGCAGAAAGCAAAACCAATAGTAGAAAAATTAAACAATCACCGGCTAAATATACAGTACTACAATAAATTGGGAGAAATCAACAGGCAAAAGAAAGAGTACCATACTGCGATTGGTTATTATAAAAAAACAGTAGCTGAAGCAAAAATAACAAATGATAGCTACCAGGCGCAGTCTAATCAGCGATTGATTGCTGTTTGTTATATAAGACTTGGAGAATATGCTACCGCCCGCAAGTATTTATTAATGGCATTGACCGTTGCTATAGCCAACAATTACGCAAAAGACAAAATGTATATTTTTCAGTCATTGACAACTGTGGAAGAAAAAACAAATCATATTGCTGAAGCTTATAGCTATCTGAAACAATCGGTTGCATTAAGTGATAGTATTAAAGAGGGGAGCACAAAAAAAGCTGTAGCTGAAATTGAAAATAAATACCAGGCTGCTGAGAAGGAGAAAGAAATTGTAAAACTAAATGCTGACAAACAAATACAATCTTTATCCATCAGGCAAAAATCAACACTTAATTATTTTTTAATTGGCTCTTTAGCTGCACTAATAATTGTTGGATTTTTAGGGTATCGAAACCTTCGTCACCGGCAACAATTAGCCAAACAGCAGGATGAATTACAGCAGCAACGCATTCGTGAATTGGAAAAAGATAAACAATTAGTAGCTGTTGATTCTATGTTGAAAGGCCAGGAAGATGAAAGAAGCCGCCTGGCTAAAGACCTTCATGATGGTTTGGGTGGCTTATTATCAGGCGTAAAATTTTCCTTAAGCAATATGAAAGACAACTTAATTATAACCCCGGATAATATGGCTGTATTTGAACGGTCGTTGGATATGCTTGACACATCTATCAAAGAATTGCGGAGAGTGGCCCACAACATGATGCCTGAAATGCTTACCAAGTTTGGCCTTGATGAAGCATTGAAAGAATATTGTAATACTATTAATGCTACCAAATTATTATCAGTAAAATATCAATCGATGGGCATGGATATCAGGCTGGAAAAATCGGCAGAAATAATTATTTACCGTATCATCCAGGAGTTGCTGAATAACATTTTAAAACATGCTGAGGCACAAGAAGTGATGGTACAACTGATAAAGGAAAATGAACGATTTAGTATTATTGTGGAAGATAATGGAAAAGGATTTGATACTTCAATAATAAAAAATAGCAAAGGTGCCGGTCTTACCAGCATACAGTCAAGAGTAGATTATTTAAAAGGCCAGTTAGATATTCATTCGGAAACAGGTAAAGGAACTTTAGTAAATATTGAATTCAATTTATAATTATGATCCGGGTATTTATTGTAGATGATCATCCTGTTGTTATTGAAGGAATAACTTCATTACTGCAAAACGAAAAAGATATTGCATGGGTGGGGCAGGCAATGAATGCACAATCCTGCCTTGGTTTTTTTGTTAACAGTACTGCTGATGTGGTGTTGATGGACATCAGCATGCCGGGTATGGACGGCGTAGAATTGTGTGGTGTAATGAAAGAAAAATATCCCGGCATTATGATACTTGGCCTTAGTAGCTTTAACCAGGGGTTGTATATTAAAAAGATGGTGGAAAATGGCGCATCAGGCTACATTTTAAAAAACTCATCCAAAGAAGAATTGATAAAAGCAATACATGCCGTGCATGATGGATATATTTATTTTAGCGGCGAAGTTGGAATGGCTTTGCAGGAATATCAAAAGTCATCAATAAGGGAGTTACCCTTGTTAACGCCAAGAGAAAAAGAAGTACTGGAATTAATTGCACAAGGATATACCAATCCGCAAATTGCAGAAAAAATATTTTTAAGCCCCTTTACTGTAGACAGTCACAGAAAAAATTTACTCGCCAAATTGGGGGTAAAAAATACTGCAAGCCTTATAAGGCTTGCAGTTGAAAGAAAATTAATCTGATGATAACGCCTATCCAAAATGGGCAATTTTCTATTATTGCAGCTTTTATGGAATTTAACTAAGTTTACATCTTATGTTTATACCTAACTACATTGAAGCCTGACAAATACAACCATATAGACGATAACGAATTGCTGAGGCAGTTTTATGAATATAAAGACAACAAATGGCTGGGCATTTTATTACAGCGCTACACATTGTTGTTATTGGGTGTTTGCATGAAATACTTAAAAAATGAGGAAGAAGCAAAAGACAGCGTGCAGCAGGTTTTTTTGAAATCGATTACAGAATTACATAAATATAAAGTTGATTATTTTAAAAGCTGGCTATACATGGTTGCAAAAAACCATTGCCTGATGAAATTAAGGGATAAGGGAAAACAACCGGTAGAAATAAATGAATATATACAGGCAAGCGCAGATGAAAGGGAAGAAAAAATAAATTATGCAGAAAAAGATATTGCCTTAACACAAATGGAAACCGCTTTACAGCAATTAAATGCAGAACAGCAACAATGTGTAACTTTGTTTTACCTGCAAAAAAAAAGCTATCACCAAATTACAAAACAAACCGGTTATACTTTATTACAGGTAAAAAGTAATATTCAAAATGGAAAACGAAATTTAAAAATAATGCTGCAGCGTTTGCAACAACATGAACAATAATTTAAAAGACATATTATCCGAAAGCAATAAAGATATTGATAACCAGCAATTGATGGATTATCTTAGTAACCATCTATCGCAGGCTGATACCCATGATATTGAAGAAACTATGGCAAACGATGTTTTTATAAATGATGCAGTTGAGGGGTTGCAACAGTTTAAATTATCCGGCAACCTGCAGTTGTATGCAGAACAATTGAACAACGGTTTGCAAAAACAAATTGAAAAAAATAAAAAAAGGAAAGATAAGCGAAGGTTTAAAGAGGGTCCTTATACCTATTTTGCCATCATCATTATTTTGCTTTTGCTGGTTATTTGTTTTTTGGTATTGAGAAGAAACAGCCATATTGCTGAGCCGGTAAATAAACCAATAACTGTTTTACAAATAAAGCAAGATTTTGTAAAAGATATATAGCAGCTTGAGCTAAGCTTAAAATAAAAATCCCCCGAAAATTTTTGGGGGATTTTTATAAACAATTTAAGTTTATTATTTTTTAACAGCAGCTTTTGCTTTTTCAGCAGCTTTATCAACTGTTTTAGTAGCTTTATCAGCAGCTTTATCAACCATTTTAGTAGCACTATCAGCAACTTTGTTAACCATTTTACTTGCACTATCGGTAGCAGCACTTACCATTTTGCTGGCGCTATCAGTAGCAGCACTTACCATTTTGCTGGCAGTATCAACAGCAGCAGCAGTAGAAGCGGCCGTATCTGTAGCAGCGGCTTTTTCAGTAGAACCATTGTTACAAGCTGTCATAGACACTGTAACAGCAAGAATAGCGATTAATTTTTTCATTGTATTGTTTTTTGTTTTTTAAAATTTAAGTGCAAATATAGGCACTTTTTTGTGTTAGCCAAATATTTCTTAATATTTATTAATGGCCGCAATGGCCTCTTATTTTTAATTATGTAAATAAAAAGTTCATATAAATATTACTTTTTCCTGAAAAATATCCTTACAGGAACCCCAGTAAATTTAAAATTTAACCGCAACTGGTTCTCCAGGTAATTTTTATAAGGTGTTTTAACATCATCAGGGTAATTACAGAAAAAAGCAAAAGATGGCACCACAACCGGAAGCTGTGTTACATATTTAATTTTTACCTGGTTACCTCTTACAACCGGTGGATGATAGGCTTCAACCGCCTTCAGCATTTTATCATTTAATTTTGATGTAGCTATTTTTTGCTTACGGTTATCATACACTTCAAGCGCCAGTTCCATTGCTTTAAATATCCTGGTTTTTTCCAATGCAGATATAAAGATGATCGGTAAATCATTGAAAGGAGCAAAACGTTTTTTCAATTCCACTTCATAATCCCGGGCCGTATTTGTTTCCTTGGGCATTACATCCCATTTGTTTACCAGCACCACTATACCCTTTCCCTTTTTTACTGCCATGGCAAATATAGAAAGATCCTGTGCCGCTATTCCTTTTTCTGCATCTAACAATAATAAACATACATCGGCTTCATCAACAGCTTTAATGGCCCTTATTACAGAGTAAAACTCAAGGTCTTCATTCACCTTGGCTTTACGTCTTATGCCGGCAGTATCTATTAAAACAAATTCTTTATTGAATAAATTATAATGGGTATGAATGGTGTCCCTTGTGGTACCTGCAATTTCACTAACGATGGTACGCTCCTGCCCTGTTAGCGCATTTAATAAAGATGACTTGCCTACATTTGGCTGGCCAATAATGGCAAACTTTGGCAAGGTTTTTTCTTCTTCAATTTGTGTATCTTCTACAATTAATGCAGTTACTTCGTCTAATAAATCCCCTGTTCCTGTTCCACTTATGGAAGAAAGAAAGTGTATCCTGTCAAAACCAAGACTGTAAAATTCAGATGCTTCCAATAACCTGTCGTGGTTATCAACTTTATTAACCACTAAAAAAACCGGCTTAGAAGTTTTGCGCAACATCTGTGTCATTGCTTCATCCAGGTCAGTTATGCCGGTAGCTACATCTACCATAAAAATTATTGCATCTGCTTCTTCAACTGCTATCAATACCTGCTTGCGTATTTCTTTTTCAAAAATATCCTGGCTTTTTGGAACAAAGCCTCCTGTATCAATTACATTAAATGATTTACCATTCCAGTCTGCTATACCATACTGCCTGTCTCTTGTAACACCACTAACATCATCTACAATGGCTTTACGTTCTTCTAACATTCTATTAAAGAAAGTACTTTTTCCTACGTTGGGTCTGCCAACTATTGCTACTGTAAAACTCATATCTTTTAATTAATAATTTTTTAATTGATAATAAAATCAGCAGGATATTTTGAATTTTAAAAAATTATCCATTATCAATTATCCATTTTTTTAATATCCGTATTCTTTTAACTGCATTTCATTATCTCTCCACTTAGGCCTTACTTTTACAAACAGTTCTAAAAATACTTTACTGCCTAAAAATTCTTCAATATCCTTTCTCGCCAATGTGCCTAATTGCTTTATCATTTTTCCTCCTTCGCCCAGTATAATTCCTTTTTGAGTTTCTCTTTGTACAATAATATCTGCACCTATTTTAATTAGTGTTGTCTTTTCTTTAAACTCCTGCACCAGCACAGTTGCATGGTAAGGAATTTCTTCTCCATACAGCAAAAATATTTTTTCCCTGATTAATTCGCTTACAAAAAATTTGGTGGGTAAATCACTGATATCGTCTCCTTCATAAAAAGGAGCTCCTTCGGGCAACATGTTGATAATTACTTCTAACAATTTTTCAATGCCTTTTTTCTTAAGTGCAGAAATAATAATTACCTCTTTGCAATAAGGTTGCTCTTTAAAAAAGGCGGTGGCTTTATTTATATCTTCTTCGCTAACAGCATCTGCTTTATTAAGGATCACTATTGCCGGAACCTTTAATTTTAGAGAAGAAAATATTAAATGGCTCTCTTCCGGATTCTCCCTTGCGTCGGTGATAAATAAAGCAATGTCGGCATCTTCCAGGCTTCCTTTAACCGCCTGCATCATTTTTTCGTGCAGCTTATATTTGGGTTCAATAATACCGGGGGTATCGCTGAAAATAATTTGATGACCGGAGCCGGTTAATATGGCTTTTATACGATGCCGCGTAGTTTGTACCTTGTGTGAAACAATAGCCAGTTTTTCGCCAATTAAAGCATTTAGCAATGTGCTTTTGCCTGCATTAGGCTTACCAAAAATATTTACAAAACCGGATTTCATGTATGTAACCTTTAGATAGCAAGTCTCAAAAAGGCTTTGATTACCGCATACAAACAGACAGACTGGAGGAGGTGATCAAATTCATTAGCAACTTGCCAAGAATAAAAAAGGCTCTCACGAGCCCTTGTGTTTTAGTTGCGAAGAGAGGGATCGAACCTCTGTCCGCCGACTGGCGGATATGAGCCATCAGGCTCCGCAATATTAAATCAAAGACCGGACAAAAGTTCTTCCTGCCGCAGTTTTCAATTCCTTTTCCCGTTTCATGGCTTCACTTTTAAAATCAAATTCTTCTTTGTGAATTAATACCCAAGGCCTGAATTTTATTGTCCATCCTTTTTTCCCCAATTCATTGTGAGAAATTAGTCTTTGAACCAAGTTACTTGTAAATCCAATATAAATCTTATCAAATGATTTACTGTGGAGAACATACACTGTAAACATAAAAAACAACCCAGATTAGCAAGCCATTTAGTTGCGAAGAGAGGGATCGAACCTCTGACCTTCGGGTTATGAGCCCGACGAGCTACCGCTGCTCTACTTCGCGGTGCAAAAGTAATGGTTTACGTTATTGCCGCCAAATAATATACATTCGTTATTCAAAATAACTCATGAAAAAAATTTTAACATTATCATTATCGTCAATGCTGGCATGCATTTTACTTACAAGCTGCCATAAAAAAATAAAACAGCAGGAAGATGAAATATATAGCCGCCACCTGCAGGAACATATTAAACTAACCATTATCAGCACGCCGATGCCAGATAATAAAAGAGATATGAACCTGCTTTTATTAAACGACGGACAGGATGTTGAAAAATGGAGGATTAAAAAAATTACAGATAGTTTATACAAAAAAGGATTAATAGAACCATTACTAATTGTTGGCGTACATGCAGGTGACAGGATGCAGGATTATGGTGTTACTGGTTTTTCTGATTTTGAAAACAGGGGAAGCAAAGCTGATAAATATGAGGCTTTTATTATTAATGAACTATATGATT
>JAYVZR010000182.1:0-5547 GCA_043783135.1 Ferruginibacter sp.
TAGATAACGCCAGCTAAAGCCCGCAGTTATCATTAAATCTTTTTTTTTCATTTGATTTTTTTTAGATGGTACAATTGCTTTCATACATGCTTTTACTTATTGACTGTGGTTAAGTGCAATAGCTTATCACAAAAATTACTTTCACAGAATTATAACAGTTCCCTTTCATAGTGTAAATGTAAGCTCCAACATTTTCTTCAGACTGGTATTAAAATTTTCAACATTAACAAACCGTTTTTAGTTCCTATGCAGATAATAAACTTTTAAATAATACAAGTGGTTCGTGTGCGAACCACGTCGTGTCAGTGTCCAAAAAAGTGACCGCATCATTTGGATGCTGCATTACCCGGCAAAGGGATAAGCCTTGCCGTTAGGTCCGGTTCCTTCATGTCTTTATCAAAGGGAAACATGGGGCGCTGGATTCTTTTATAAGGAAGATGTTCTATATCCTGGTCAACACCACCCGGTGTAAGCGCCATTACCCAGGCTGCCTGCATGGCATATAATTCCGGCTGCAGATAACCAATCTTTACTATCACAATATCCGTCTTTCTGGGGTTCAATCCCAGTTTGGTAAAATCAATTTCGTTGTGATATGGCTTTCGTTTTTGTGTCAGGATAACATGGATACTTCCTACCTTTACTGACACTTCAACCTCTGCATCCTTATCGCCTTTTACAATTGATTCAACAATGCCTTTAATATGCGCAGGTGCTGCAAAACGTGCATCTACTTTTGCACCTGCATAACCATCCACGGGCTTGCCCACACCAGCCTGCATTGCCTGCTGAACCAGTTCGGTCGCAGGCAGGGAAGCATATATTACCGAAGGGCCGTTGCTGTCTTTAAATGCAGGGTAAGAAAGCAATTGGGTCAAGGTCCAGCTAACATCACCTGCCCCGCCGGCTGTAGGATTATCCCCCATATCGCTGATGAAGAAGGGGCGCTTTTTGCTGGCTAATGCTGTGTCCAGACTTTGTTGCCATGATAGTGTAGGTGCCACAAAAGCAAACGTCCTCCGTGCATCCCAAAAACGATGCGCTAATTGCTCTGCGGTTTGTGTTACTTTTTCTTTATCGTCTCCATACACCATTACCACCGCATGATTTCGTGGTTCATCTGCCCATGCATATCCGATCCAGATGGCCGCATCGGTAACGCCGGGCTGCATGGAAGCGGGAGCAACCGCTGCATAAATACTTTTTCCAGGTTCTATACGGGTACTTGTTTTTTCGCCGGGTAATAAAACAGGTATCGGTATCCATGCTTTATAGGCTGGCTTGCCTTCGCCACTTTCAATTTGTTGCAGCAGGTTTTCCACCGCCCGTTGTTTTGTGTCCATGGCATCTTCGTGCGGAGCCGTGCGGTAACAGGTAATAAGGTCGGTGTTTTCTGCCAGCACCTCAGAAACATTGCCATGCAGGTCCATCGAAGTAGAGATGATGGTGTTATAACCAACAACCGTTCTGATTCTTTTCAACATATCCCCTTCGGGATCATCCAGCCCCACCACACTCATGGCACCATGAATATCAAAATACAACCCGTCGTAAGGGCCGTTTTGTTTTAATGAATCCAGTAATTTACCAACAAGTGATTCATAAGCCTCCTTTGTAACCGCACCGCCCGGAAGCGCATACCCAACAATGGTGGGTACCCAACAGGCTCTCTTCAACATGGGTGAATCAGCGGACAAAAAAGGATAAAAAGAAAAAACATCTTTGCCATATTTTGCATGAAATGCAGCTTCATCTGTAAGCGCAGGAGAAAAAGTACTGGATTCAATGGCCAGCCCTGCAATCGCAATCCGGGGTAGTGATTTCTTTTTTTTCTGGCATGCTGGCAAACCGGCCATGCAATAAGCGGCAATAATTAAGAAGGATAATTGTTTCATGATATAAAAATTTAATGAGTTTATTTTTACCAGCATAAAAACTGTATAAGCCAATGAAAAGGTATCACTTATTTTGTGATAACAAAAACGGGCAAAAACTTTCAACAATTGATTGTTCCATAAATGTACAGGATCGGCAGAAAATAATGTGTATCCATTGAAGTGCCTATTAAAAACAACCCTGCATCACTTAACAATTACTGCTCCCTGTAAGCCTCTTTGATATAATCCTAAGGTATATTTTAAAAACGTCCTGCATTTGCAAAATATACTTTTTGTATATACCTTTATAAAAAGTATCAACATGAAAAATCTTTCTTTAAAAATGGATGACACTGTTTTTAATGAGACAGAAAGAATTACTGCAAAAATCAGTAAGACAAGAAACCGTTATATCAATGAAGCAGTAGAATTTTATAACCTTCTTCAAAAAAGAAAAATGATTTCCCATCAACTGCAAAAAGAATCAAAAATTGTACGGGATGAGTCAATGAAAGTACTTGCTGAATTTGAAAAGCTGCAGGATGAAAGTTAAACAATATGAAATATGGATTGCTGACCTAAACCCGGGGTTTGGTACAGAAACAGGAAAAATAAGGCCTGTAGCAATCATTCAAACTGATTTATTGAATGCCTTTCATCCATCAACAATTGTTTGCCCCATAACTACAAATGTAAAATTGGATGCAAAAATTTTAAGGATCCATCTTACAAAGGGTTCAGCCAAACTAAAAGATTGCGATATTATGATTGACCAGGTATGTGCGATTGATAATAAGCGGCTATTGAAAAAGATAGGAGAACTGAGCCAGGAACAGGTAGGGCTAATCAAGACAAACCTTTCGATTGTACTTGATATTTAGTATTGCAAAAGCTCCGCCCGCCTTGTAGAAATATTTGTGCTTCTTATAAACAGTAGTGCTAAAAATCCGCCCATCGCCAGGCCGAAAAATATTAAGCGTAAACTTAAAATAAAATATGAAAAAGAAATTAGCCCTAGTATTTGCTTTGATTGCATGGTTTGCTGTAATAGCCCAATATATTTTAATGATTCAAAACAGGGAAGCTTCTATAACAGAAACCACTATTAGGTTCTTTAGTTTTTTTACAATATTGACCAATAGCCTGGTGGCCATTTATTTTACCTGTTTGGCCTTTACAAAAAATCAGGAGTCGAAATTAATTGGCAGGCCCGGAACGCTTACTGCAGTAACTATTTACATAACAATGGTTGGACTGGTTTACCAGGTTGCTTTAAGGCATATTTGGAAACCTCAAGGGATGCAGTTAATAGTAAATGAATTGCTTCATTCTGTTATACCAATTTTAGTAATTATTTTTTGGTATCTATACGAAATAACCAAGCCGGTTAAATATGCGCAAATATTTAAATGGGCGATTTATCCATTAGCCTATTTAATCTATATCTTGATTCGGGGAAGTTTTTCAAATTTTTATCCATACCCTTTTATTGATGTTAGCAATTTAGGTATGGCAAAAGTACTGACAAATGCAGGGGTGATATTGGTTATGTTTTTAACAATTGCTGCGTTGTTACTTTTTATTGGTAAATCAATTATTAAAAGGTAATAAGTTTAAATCCATTGGTTAGTTTAGACACAAAGCGAAAATTAGTTTAATACAATCGTAACATGAAAAAAATTTTAACCACATTATTCACTTGCCTTATACTGACGCAAGCTTTTGGGCAAACAGAACGAAAGCTGTCAACCTATCTTTCGGTTCAGTACAATTACACAATGTATGATATCACAAGCGGCAATAATCCATGGGGTATCGGGCTTGGTTTACAAACATTTTTTAATAACAAAACAAAATTTAAACCAACAGTTGAATTTACAGCAGACACCTATCTTGCAGACGATAAAGTTGCAAGAGTAAATACGGATGGTAAAATTATTGATGATGTAAGAAGTATGTTTAATCTTTTTGCAGGGGCTTCATTTCAGCCAAAACAAAATGTATATTTTTCAATTATTGCAGGACCAAGTTTTATAAATGGGCAAACACTGTTTGGAATAAAACCTTCACTGGGTTTTTACTTTTCAAATAAACAAAAATGGATGGCAAAAGTTTCGTACATAAATATTTTTAACCGGAATAAAGAGACACAAGAAGATTTTGGAACTATTAGTTTGTCTGCAGGCTTTAAATTATTTTAGCACTGACGTGACAAAATAAAAACTACAATTATTACAATAAAAAACAGTAAAACAAGCTTTCGCTCCCGAGCTTTTTATCAATAACGGAGTTAAAGACATTTCGTTTTATGAAAATGCTTTTGGAGCAAAAGAAATAATGCGTTTCTCCAACGATGACGGCAGCCTTCACGTTGCAGAACTTTCTATTGATGGAACCATTTTTCATGTACACGAAATAACAGCATCACCATCTTTCTTTACACCCGATAAACACAATGGGTCTACAATCCGTATAGGCTTATTTGTTGAAGATGTGGATCCCCTCCACCAACCCCGTTTTTATAAGTTTAATCAGCGCTGTATGGTTTAAAGAAAAGATAAGGCCGGTGGTTATTATAAGTCTGTTGCTTTGTTTTACAGGTGTTATCATTGCGGCTTACCCGCTTTTACTGCATAGTTATGCAACACCTGCCGGGCTGCTGTTATTGATCACCAGTATGCTATGTTATTCAGCCGGAGCAATTTATTTTTCAAAAACCCAATGGAATAATTTGCACATACTTACCATCAATGGATGGCAAACTATTTTGGGCGGAATTTTTTTGTTACCCTTTGCTATTTATTTTTATGATGGAGCTAAAAACAATTTCAATGTACCCTTTGCGGGCTGTGTATTGTGGCTGGCCATACCTGTTTCAATTGCAGCGGTACAGTTGTGGTTATTTTTGTTAAGAGATAACCCGGTTAAAGCTTCGTTCTGGCTTTTTCTTTGCCCTGTAACTGGTTTTGTATTGGCTGCTTTGATTATGAAGGAACCTTTAAGCTGGTACACCTTCTGCGGTGTGATATTGGTAGTTGGGGGACTATACCTGGTACAGAAAAGAAAATAGGTTTGAGATGTACAATTATGCCGATGCCAAAATGAAAGCTCGTCAAGTGCGGGAGCGTAAGATAACAAAGAAAAAACCTGCATTCATGTTCCTGGCGCAAAGCCTTATCGTTAGGTAGGAATGTGGGACGGGTAAGGTGCGGCAGGATTCCTGTGCCGGGGGAAATTTAAAACTCATTTGCCCTGATACTGTTGTTTTTAATTGCAGGTATTACTTTATACTGCTAACGTTAATCGCCAATAAAAATAACCACCAAAAACCTTATGCCTTTATCAAGGCATAAATGAAACAGTGCCAAAGCAGGCGGATGTGCAGGTTAAATTTGCAACATGAGGTGTTTAATCTCTGAGTTTGATTGCGAGAATTGCAAAAAAATAAGTAGAAGTTAAAAGCTGCTTTTGTTGTAACCGATGGTAGAAATGCAGCATTGAAAGCAGCATATATTGGCTTTTGGTTTATCATTAAATACCAGTAAGTGACTGTGGATGGATTTTTTTCTTTCGTGTTGAATTGTGGCGTTGGTTTTACTATTTACAATTTATTAACAATCGGGTGGAAAGGCTGGGTGGTTGCATTAGTTTTGCGGATTGACTGGCGTAA